>WGEI01000284.1 GCA_015492875.1 Anaerolineae bacterium
CGCCAGCGATAAAGTCACCTTCGGCGAACTCTTCAATGGTGTTGAAGCGGTCTTCGTCAACGCGAACGAGGAGGCGCTGGGCGAGGTCAACATAGCCGATGGAGAAGTCGACGATTTCGGCGCGCTCTTCGGTGATGGTGATGCCATCGGCAGCCATATCGAACTCGCCATTGGCGACGGCGGTAATCATGCCTTCCCAGCCGACAGTGATGAACTCCGGCACGCAATTGAGGCGGCCACAGATTTCAGCGAGGGCGTCATAGTCCCAACCTTCCGGCTCGCCGGTTTCATCGTTGATGTAGTTGAAGGGGATATAGGCGTTTTCTACCGCGACGGTGATAACGCGCCCCTCAAGGTCTGGCAGTTCCATATCTCCGCCATCTTGTGCAGAAGCAAAAAGCGGAACACTGAGCGCTATCACTAATAACAGCGCTACAAGAACAATACGCTTGTTCATAAAATCCTCCTAAAATAGCATTTGACCGTTCAATATAGGACCTTTTTAGGTTGTCACAAATTGTAGCACGGTATATAAAATCAACAAAGAATCTGTACAAATTGACCTTTTGTATGGGTAAACGCTTTTTCTGGTTTCATTTTTAAACCCCTAGCGCTACTTAGCGGGGAATTTTTATTTTGCATGGCCATAGACCAATCTGTTTAAGCACAATGTGATACAATAAAGAACATTCTTGAGTGTGGTTAGAGGTATTGAAATAATGAGCGATGAAATTGCCGCTTTAGTTCGCCAGCTAGCAAGTCATGACCGCACAATTTGCTATCAAGCTTCCACCCGTTTAGGAGAGCTTGGTGAAGCGGTTATTGATGAACTCATAGCAGTATTAGACGATAGTACAATTGATGACAGTTGGCTCAATCACACATTCAAACTCATTGGTGCGCCAGCTGTCGAGCCGCTTATTCATGTCCTTCAAGATGATAGTAGCTCCTTGCGCCAGCAACGCGCCGCCCTTGTACTGGGCGAGATTGGCGATGCGCGTGCTATTCCGTCATTATTGGCCGCTTTGCACCATGCCGATGAAGAAGTGCGTGCCGAAGCCGCTGCGGCACTCGGTAGCTTTACGGATGCCGAAGCCGTTGGGGATTTGTTAGTTGCGCTAGAAGATGAGTCTGCGCTGGTGCGGGCGAAGGCGGCTTGGTCACTCGGCAATTTTGACGATGTTCGCACTATTGAAAAACTACTGCGCGCAACGGACGATCCCGACGCGCAAGTACGTCGGGGCGCGATTTGGTCGCTGGCAAAACTACAAGTAGAGCAGGCCATCCCCAAATTCAAAGCTGCTTTGCAAGACCCCGATAAAGAGGTGCAACAGCTCGCTGTGGTCGCATTGCGCAAAATTTCTGGTGACGCCACCGCCTTAGAACAGTATCAAGCCATAGGCTCGAAAACAGAGGCGCTTGAAGTCCAACGGATTTTAGATGCCATTAGGCCTGATGATGGGTTAGATGAATCGGAGATGGACAAGCTGCGCCATTCTAACCCCCGTATTCGGGCGCGCTTGCTCATGGAATTAGGGCAAATACAGGCCAAAGGCGCGGTTAGTGCGCTACTGACGGCGCTTAACGATATTAACCCCGCTGTGCGCAGTACCGCTGTCGCCTCTCTCACCAAAATGGGCGATAACGCCCTTGATGCAATGATTGAAGCTACATCACACCATTCAAAATATGTGCGGGAAGGCGCGGCACAGGTGCTTGGCAACCTCAAAAATCCGCAAGCGGTCGACGCCCTCATTAGCTTATTGAAAGATAGCGCGGTACAAGTGCGGGCGGCGGCTGCCGATGCGCTTGGTTCAATTGGCGATGAGCGCGCCATCAATCCGCTTAAACGGGCGCTTGGTGACCCAGATGAGAAGGTGCGCGCCAATGCGGAGAAGTCGCTGGTGCGTATGGGAGAAAACCCCACTTCTCCGGGGGGCTACCTCAGAAAGATGTTTGGCCGTTTGCGGGGTAGTGGCCAAAAAGAAGATTAGCCGCTTGCCGATAACTGTTTGGGCAGCCGAAGGGCGAAGGTTGTGCCTATTGTCCCTCATTTTCGCCTTCAAGTGTCCCTCTATGCGGTGACATATGCCTTGACGAAAA
Source organism: Anaerolineae bacterium (assembly GCA_015492875.1). Classification (GTDB taxonomy): domain Bacteria; phylum Chloroflexota; class Anaerolineae; order Aggregatilineales; family Phototrophicaceae; genus S146-30. The sequence continues at coordinate 2,104 of WGEI01000284.1, forward strand.
CAACACCCCCCTATCTTCCTGCCTGTCCAATGCTACAGTGCTTGCTTGTGGCATATGTTTAATCACGCCCCATAAAGTTACTAGTGCTCGCCACAACACCTGCGCTCTTGATGCACCGAGCCATCATCAGCACAACTCGGTAATCAGTTTCTCGAGATAATGCAGTTTGGCCGAGTTTCTACTCGTATTTGATATTTTGCGGCAAAATAGCGTTGATTTTTCAACCAATTAGGAGGAATTATGAGTGTTTCTATATGGCAAGCTGATGATACGCAAGCATGGCAGGAAGTGGACTTTTTGGTCATTGGAGCTGGCCTCGCGGGCTGTGCGGCGGCTTACTTTGCGGCACAAGCTGGGCATGATGTCGTCATTACCGACGCCAGAGACCTCGCGCTGGGTGCGAGTAGCCGTAATGCGGGCTTTATGATTACTGGGTTGGCTACCTATTATCATCGCGCTCTCCAACGCTATGGTCAGCACGTTGTCCGCGAGATGTGGGATATTTCACAAAAGAGTATAGGTTATTGGCGAGAATTCGCACAAATGGGGGCAGTGCGCCTCGATGAATGTGGCTCTATGCTTTTAGCAGAAACGAAAGAAGAAGCCCGTGAGTTAGAGCAAGCTGCCCGCGCTATGGAGGCTGCTGGCCTTCCGCTAGCATTCATTGAGGGCGACCCACTGGGGCGGGGGTATCATGCCGCCATCCGCCAGCCACAAGATGCCGCTATACAGCCTTATGAACTGGTTGAGGTGATTTGTAATGCTAGCGGGGCGCGCCTTATCCCCAACAACGAACTCTATAAACTAGAGCAGTTAGATAAAGAAACGGTTATCGCCTATACGCGGCAATTCCGCTTCCGCGCTCGTTATGTCATGCTGTGCACCAATGCCTATTCGCCGTTGGTACACCCCTATTTCGTCGGCAAGGTGATACCCACCCGCGCGCAAGTGCTCGTCACTGCGCCGCTGGAAAATACGCCGATAGTTGGCACTTGTGGTTATAGCGATTATGGTTACATGTACTACCGCGATACTTTCGATGGGCGCTTGCTCGTTGGTGGCGGGCGCAATCATCATCGCGAGCAGGAACACGATACCACTGATGACCGTACGACTGACCCCATTCAACGGACGCTTGAGGCTTATTTGCGCCGCCGCTTCCCCGATATCGACGCGCCTATAGAACGCCGCTGGGCGGGCATTATGGGCTTCAGTGTAGATGGTTTGCCCTTAGTCGGCACGTTACCTGAGCTGCCGCGCGTAGGCTTTGCCGTGGGCTTTACTGGGCATGGCTTATCGCTTGGGGCGGCGACAGTGGAGCGCGCAGTAGACCATTTGCTCAATGGCGCACCTTTGGGCGCGGTAGATGCGGCGCGTTTGCACTGAGCCGCAACTTTGCCAGCCGTGTTTCCGTATAAGGATTTAGGTAGTCCACTAGTTTTTATTAGGAGGCAGCAGTGCAAGAGCAACATAGTTACGAATTAGCCAATGTTGGCGATCGTTTGGTGGCTATTATCGTTGATACCATTATTCTCGGCGCCCTATCCGGGATTGTCATTCGGATTGGCGGGCACTGGCTTTTAGGCGGCGGCTTAGGCTTTTTCGTTGGCTTACTCTATAACGGATACTTCTGGACACAGCATAACGGCCAAACCCCTGGTAAAGCGCTAATGGGCTTGCGCGTGATTAAGGTTGATGGCTCACAGATTTCCGCCTTCGATGCGTTTATCCGCTATGTGGGGTACTATATCAATAGCGCCTTTATGGGGCTGGGCTGGATATGGTCTATTTTCGACAGCCGCTCACAAGGTTGGCATGATAAACTGGCTGGCACATATGTGGTGCGCGCCCAATCTATGGAAAAGGTCACCATTATCAAACCCAAGCGCAAAAACGAAGAGATAGCCTAATTTCTTAGTGAATATGATTGGCTGAAAGCTGTGTGAGTATATGCTTTGCACAGCTTTTTATATGGCGTGTGTGCCCCACCTCCACACTGTACGAAAAAAGTGCTTGATGATAGACTGCTGCCGCTGGAGGTTGCAATTTGGAGGGCATCATTCTGAGCAGCATTCTGTTAGTTGTATACGGCTTATTGGCTGTCAGTCTCGCTGTTTTCACCGGTGGCATTTGGGTGCTATTCGCCATTTGGGTATCTAAAGGCCGCCGTTCCACACCGCCGCCCCCGTCACTAGATGAATGGCCGCATGTCGTTGTGCAACTCCCGCTCTATAACGAGCAATCAGTTGTAGAGCGCCTGCTTTCTGCTGTTGTGGCGCTAGACTACCCGCAAGACCGCCTCACCATACAGGTGCTGGACGATAGCACCGATGACACCCAACAGCTGGTTGCACGGCTGGTCTGGCGTTACCGCACGCAAGGCCTTGACATCCACCATATTCGCCGCCCGCACCGCCGCGACTATAAAGCGGGCGCGCTGGCCTATGGCCAAGCCTTGACAGATGCGCCCTTCATCGCCGTTTTTGACGCAGATTTCATCCCCCCAGCCGATTTTCTGCGGCGCACGATACCCTATTTCGTCGCTGATGAGCGCTTAGGTATTCTTCAAGCGCGCTGGACGCATCTCAATGCAGAGCAGAACCTCATCACACGCACACAAGCGATGAGTATCGACGGCCATTTTGTCATTGAGCAGACGGCGCGCCATCGGGGTGGATTGTTGGTCAGCTTCAACGGCACAGGTGGCATTTGGCGGCGCGCCTGTATTGAAGATGCGGGCGGTTGGCAGGGCGATACCCTCACCGAAGATTTAGACCTCAGCTATCGTGCGCAACTGCGCGGCTGGCGCTTTCTTTACATACCAGAGTTAGCCGTTCTAGCGGAAATTCCGCCGCAGGTTCTGGCATTCAAACGGCAACAAGCGCGCTGGGCAAAAGGCACAACCCAGAATTTGCGCAAACTATTTCTGCCGTTATGGCGCAATCCTCAGCTTAGCCTATTGCAAAAATGCATGGGGACGTTGCATCTGTTTCAGTATGTCCCGCACTTATTGCTGTGGCTGTTAGTGCTATTGACGCCCGCCATGCTGCTCACTGGGCAACTCGATAAATTGCCATTAGCCCCGTTGGGAGTAGTTGGCTTGGGCGCGCCATTGATGTATGCCATCAGCCAATATCGCCTGTATAAGGGATGGGCGCGTCGTTTATTGGTGTTGCCTGTGCTATTAGCTGCTGGCAGTGGGTTGGTGGTCAATAATGGGCTGGCGGTGCTCAGCGCTTTGCTGGGCAAAGATGGGGAATTTAAGCGCACCCCAAAGTTCAATCGCCAATCATGGCAGCAAAGCCGCTATGCTCTGCGCCCAGATAAAACGCTGGTGATAGAGTGCGCCATGCTGGTTTATACGCTGTGGGGCGCGGGGCTTGCCTTACGCTTAAATCCTGGCATTGTACCCTTTTTGCTCATGCAGGCTTTTGGGCTGGCGGTGGTTGTTGGCTATGGCCTGATGGAAGCGTGGGCTTTACGCCAACATAGCACCTCGACAACTTCCCCCAAACCATGGCGCTCCCATCCCCGCCCTGAGGAGAAGAAACCCTAGTATGGGCCATATACATCGCCGTCGACAGTGAGGGCGAAAATTTGCCCACTGGTTTGGTCAAAGAAGAAGCTACCGCCCTCAAAGCGCTGCAATCCTAAATCAATGCGTTGCGGCGGGGTAATGGCGAAGCCGAGCGCTTGCTGTACCTCTTCCACACCGCGCCACATGCCGCCAAAATCGCCCGTTGGCACACGTAACCCCTCCGGCGCGCTGATGTCGGTGGTGGCGATGGGCGGCGCAGTCTCCACATACCAGTAGCGCCC
>WGEI01000285.1 GCA_015492875.1 Anaerolineae bacterium
CTGGCGGCAGATGTGTTGCTGGGGGATACCCTGCGCGAACCGCCACGCTTTCAGGTTGAGGTGGGGCGCTTTCATCATGGCGGTGATGCCTTTCATGGCTGTGCCTTCCGCCATTTGTGGTTGCTGGAGGTGTGAGGCATGGTGAACTGGCGCTTTCTGGTCGATGCCGATGGTGATGGCCTCTATGAACTGGCGTTGGCGGCGGCGGCGTTGGAAGCGCGTTGGCGCGTGGGTTTCACGGAGGCCTATCAAAATCTCGCCCCGCCTAATAGCGCCCGCCTGCTGCTGGATAATGGCGATGGCGCGTATAGCGGAGGTGGGCTAGTGGGGCGCTTTTTGCGCATCGAAAGTGACGACGGCGCGACGACGCGGACGCACTTTCACGGCATCATCACCCGCCTTGAGCCGCAAGCGGGCGCGCTAGGGCAACGCTTGGCGCTACTGCATGCCGAAGATGTGACCCATTCTCTGGCCTATATGCCTGTGCGCCATACGCCACAGGCGCAAACCCGCCTCGATGACCTGCTCGATGACCTGTTGGCAGGGGCGGCCTTCCCAATTGAAGCGCCGTTAGGGCTGTGCTTTTTGAATGGGGGGAAGTTGGATACGGCGCGTTTGGGCGGGGCGCGGGCGCGGCTGGATATAGCTGCCGATGGCCTGACTTTCGCCTATATCGGCGATCGTTGGCGGGTAGATACGTCGCTGGCTACTGCCTTGCGCCATAGTGTCGAGAGTGGGCGCGGGCGCTTTTTCATCTCGCGTGATGGAACGCTCACCTATCGTAACCGCCATCACCCGCTGCGGCAGGGGGCGGCGCTGGCGAGCTTCTCCGATGATATGCAGGGGCTGGCCTTCGATTATGACGACGCAGAGACGGCCTCACTGGTGCGTTTGACGCTCTATCCCCGCGTGGTGGGCGCGGCGGATACTACGCTGTGGCGGCTGGAGGCGGCGCGGCAGGTGGCGGCTGGCTTGACGCAAATTCGCGCACCCTATCGCGATGCGCTGGGCAGGCCGTTGGGCGGGCTGGATGTGCATTTGCAGGGCGTGGCCGTAACCCGTGACGCAGGCGGCCATCAAGCGGCGGGCGCTGATGTGAGCCTGACCTTGCGCGAGGTGGCTTTCACTTCCGCCTTGATTGAGGTGGATAACCGCAGCGGGGTGGCGCTTTGGCTACAGCCCTCGCTGGCGCTGGTGGGGACGCCGATTGCAACCGCTGACCCGTTGGCGGTGGAACTGCGCGATTACAGTGTCGGGCGCTATGGCGAGCGCGCTTATACGGCCTCTGTACCGCTTTTGAGCGATATGGATTTTGCGGTGCAGGTGGTGCGCTTTGAACTGGGGCGGCGGGCACAGCGCTTCGGGCGGGCGCGGGCGCTACGCCTCGATGGGCGGCGGCATCCTGCGCAGGCGCTCTCTCGCACAGTATTTGACCGCGTGACACTGAGCGAGAGCCATACCAACCACAGCGCAACCTATTTCATCATTGGCGAGGCGCATACCTTGCGGCGTGGCGGTGCGGCGCATGAGGTCATTTGGACGCTAGAGCCAACGCCCTCGGCGCTTTATGTCACGCTGGAGACGAGCCGCTTCGATGGCGGCCATGTGCTGGCCTATTAGCGGGGCTATTCGCCCTTTCAAGACTGTTGGTGAGTGATAAGGAGTGATGATGTCCGCTATTTGGACAACGCCCAAAACGTGGCAGGTGGATGAGCTGTTGACAGCAACTGATATGAACACCCACCTGCGCGACAATCTCGATTATCTCAAGCTGCTGGCCGATTTGCTGACGGGCGAGGGCTATGCACGGCTGGAAGAGCAACAGCCCGATGGTGTCAATGGGGGCACATTCACCAGTGGTGCTTGGCGCACCCGCCAACTGAACACCGTTGCGGTGGATAAAGGCGGCTTCGTGACGCTCAACAATGCCGCCATCACCTTGCCCGCTGGTACATATTATGGCCGCGCGATGGCGATGGGCTATCGCGTTAACCGCCACCGTTTGCGCCTGTTCAACACGGACGACGGCACGACGTTGGCGCTGGGCGCGGTGGCTGTTGCCGATAGTGGTACGGTGGATGGGGGCTATGCGGCGCTCTCCACTGTTTTCACCTTGAGCGCGTCTAAAACGCTAGAGCTACAGCATCGCTGTGTGACGACGCAAGCCACCAATGGCTTTGGGCGGGCGAGCGGTTGGGGCGATGTCGAGATTTATGCCTCTCTAGAGCTATGGAGGCTGAAACCGTGATGCGCGATGAGACGGGCGCGACGGTCGATATTGCGTTGGCCGTAGAGGCGCTGTTGGGCGTGGCGGAATATGGCGGGGCGCACACTTATGAACAGTTGCGCCAAACATGGCGCGATCGCCGCCCCTTGCCCACGCCAGAGGAGATTATGCAGGGCTGGGCGCAGGCGCGGGCGCGGCAAAAAACTGCCAAACCGCCTGCCGTCCAGCTCACCGATTTCGATGGTCAACCGCCGCCCTTACAAGCGTTGGCGCGGGTGGTGGTGTGGCTATTGGCACGTCATGACGATAGCAACTAGGAGGCGATGATGGATGAAAAGCATAAACGCCGTCCCGTGATTGACCCGCTTTTGCTGGCATTGCGCTCTCGGCGGGTGCTGGTGGCGTTGGTGGGGTTAGTGTTAGGTGGGTTGACCGCCCTCGTGCCAGAATTGGCGGCAGTGAGAGAGGAACTGCTGACGCTCATTGTGACGCTGACGCTGGCGCTGATTGGGGGCTATTCGCTGGAAGATGCGGCGGTCGCCGCCCGGCAACAGCAGCCACCAGAGGATTTGCGCGCCCTCGTCCGCGAGGTGGTGAGCGGCGTGCTCGATGAGTTGGGGATGTAGCGTTTATAGTGCCGCCATGTAGTGGGGTAGGCCGCCATCACGCTCGGTGGTGGCTTGCCCTTTCACCAATGTTGCCCAACGCTGTACCAGCCGTTTGAATTCTTCATGGCTATAGATGCGCAGCTTGCCCTCGTATTCCAGCATGTAGACCGAGACCACGCCCCAACCGTTCCAAATGCGTGAGGCCGAAAGGCGCATCGGTACGCGCCGGTCGCCTGCGGCGGGCATGTGGTAGCACTCGGCCTCTTGCTCATGGTCTTGGTAGAGGCGGTGTAGGGTCACTAACGGGTGCGGCATATCGCTGAGATAACGGCGAATATCAGCGCTTAGGGTGACGGTGCGCTCTGCCTGCATGATTTCCCTCATGGTTCTATGCAAACGCTATCTAAAATTAATTTTACATTGTTGTTACTTAAACAGAATTAAGAAAATTTATGAATTTGCTTAGGAGGCGGTGTAAATTCGGTTGGGGAGGGTGATGTTAGTATAGCTTTATTACAATGAAAACATTGATGCCATTGTGAATTTACTTTGACAAGTTTTTGCTTTTCAAATATAATTCTTATTAATGGTTAAGTGATATAAAGAATTCAATTTAGTAATTGGGGATGAGTTATGCCTACACCTGCTGACCAAATGCGCAAAGCCAAGCAATTGATACAACAAAAACGGTATGAAGATGCAAGAGCATTGTTAATTACTATAGATCATCCTAAAGCTGAGGTTTGGTTGAATCGCTTAAATCAAATAAGCAATGCTGCGCCATTAACTCAAACAGCCGCCAGTACAACGGATAAATCCTTTACAGGAAAGCTCTTCCTTACTATTCTTTTGCTTTTATTTTGGATTTTTCCTGGCATCATTGCGTTAGCGATATTTGGACCAGAAGCAAAACGATACCCAGATGCACCGGGTGCTAAAGAGCTTATCTTCTTAAATAAATTTATCTTCTGGATAATTATTATCGGGGGGCTGTTAGTTGTGCTTGTTATGTTTTTGGCAGTG
>WGEI01000286.1 GCA_015492875.1 Anaerolineae bacterium
CACGAAGGTAGTACCGTCATTGTGGTGCTCAATGGCCTCATCGCGCTACTCCTATGGCCAGAATTGCAACGCCGCCGCGTCCGCTCATAACGACACACCGAAGCGACCAAGCCGCCAAAAACAGGCGGCTTTTCTCATTATAATAGTGCCCGCTATATCCTCTCTTGCGCCATTGTCATAACTTCCTGTACGATTATGGGCATTACGTTGACAGGTTGGGAGATGTGTCATTCATGCCACCGCGTTTACTCGCCGCTGATTTCATTGACCCGCAAATCGGCTATCATTTCGCTTATTTTGGCGCGTTTCATCAGGTAAAAACACAGCTTCACCAGCACGATTTTTTCGAGTTACTGCTCATCATAGAAGGGCGCATCCGCCATCAAGTGAACGGGCAAGGCTCGGTGTTGCAAGCGGGCGATATGCTGCTCATTCGCCCCGATGATGTGCACCGTTTCCGCCGCTATTCGGATGAGCATTGTGTGGCCATCAATTTGGCTTTCACCACGCAAACATTAGATGCGCTCTTGGCCTATTTAGATTTCCCCTTAGCCGCTATTTCAACCCCATCGTACCCGCCGCTTCAACGCTGTTCGCCCGCCCTCACGGCGCGCCTTGCAGAGCGTATGCAAGCTTTAGCCCTGTTGCCCGCTACACCTGATGTTTCTCGCTCGGCCTTGCGGGCTTTCCTCGCAGAGATATTGATTGAGCATTTCGGCCATTTGCAAACTATTCACCCTAATGGCGTGCCCCAATGGTTGCAGGCGCTTTGCCTAGAGATGACCAAGCCCGATAATTTCGCTGCTGGGCGCTCCGCACTAAGTGAATTGGCTGGCCGCAGCGACGAGCACCTAGCGCGTAGTTTCCGCAAGTATTTGGGCGTTACCCCTACCGAATATATCAACCAACTGCGTTTAGCTTATACAGCGCGTATGCTCGCCCATACTGATTTACCGGTGAACGAAATTGCCCAAAGCGCTGGCTTCGATAATCTGAGTTATTTTTACCGCCTATTCCGCGATGGCTATGGGATGCCGCCCGCCCAATATCGCCGTCAAAGCCATGTGACAGCGATACAAGGTCAGGCCGTAGAGTGACCGTCAGCTTAGCATAGGGTAGGGGACAAGGCGCTGCCTCCCGTTTTGGCATATGCTGTAGATAAGCAATAAGTGTCACGGGGACAGTGAAATGACGATTTACACTTTGGCCTTTTTAGGGGTGATGGGCGTTATGTTGTTAGTAGCCGTTGCGGCGCTTTTCTTCCTATCCTCAGAGCCGCGTGGTGCGCGCCGTCAAATCACCTCTCGCTACGACGTTGTGCGCACTATCGATACCCACACAATTGAAACCGTCGATCGTCAGGGTAATCAGCGCCGTTGGCATAAAATGGGCAACTAAGCGCGCCAAATTTTGCATCTACCGAAACGATGCGTCAAAATTGGTTCATCACGAGCATATATGCGAAAGGATGAACCATGAGCGAACTCAAGCTATCCGTAGTGCAAATTGAAAAGCCCGAAACAATTAATTTCATATTGGGCATGAGCCATTTCATCAAAACAGTGGAAGACCTTCACGAAGCGCTGGTGAATGCCGTGCCCGGTATTCAATTTGGCCTCGCCTTTTGTGAAGCGAGTGGCCCCGCGCTCATCCGTTGGTCTGGCACGAATGATGAGATGATTGCGCTGGCGAAGCAGAATGCCCAAGCGCTCTCGGCTGGCCATAGTTTCATCCTCTTTTTAGGCGAGGGCTATTTTCCGCTTAACGTCCTCAAGCAAGTGCAGGCCGTGCCGGAAGTGGTGCGCATCTTCTGTGCGACAGCCAACCCCACGCAAGTCATCATCGCCGAAACGGAGCAAGGGCGCGGCATTTTGGGCGTTATCGACGGGCTGGCCAGTAAAGGCGTTGAAGACGACGAAGGCATCGCGTGGCGGATTGGTTTCTTGCGCAAGATAGGCTATAAACTCGGTGGCGAATGACGCCATGAGTAGAATGCTTGCCGCCCTATGATGAAAATAGAGACTGCGCGCTTGCTCTTACGCCAACCGCTGGCCAGTGATGAACAACGCATCCAACAGCTTGTCAATCATCCAGACATCAG
>WGEI01000287.1 GCA_015492875.1 Anaerolineae bacterium
ATTTAGTGCCTTTAAGCGATGTGGATATGCGGCAGATATGGGGGCAAAGCATTAGCCTTGTCCCGCAAGACCCGCTTTCGGCGCTTAATCTAGCGTTTACTATTGGTGAGCAAATGACAGAAGTTACGCGGTTGCATCGGGGTTTCAGCCAATCTGAGGCGTGGCGACATGCAGTAGAAATGTTAGAACAGGTGAAAATTGCAGACCCAGAACAGGTCTTAAAACGGTATCCGCACCAATTGAGCGGTGGGATGCAGCAGCGGGTGATGATTGCGATGGCTTTAAGCACCGAACCGCGCCTGCTCATCTTGGATGAGCCGACAACCGCCCTTGATGTGACCACACAGGCGGTCATTCTCGATTTATTCCGCGAGCTAATTTTGACACACAAAGCAGCGGCGCTTTACGTTTCCCATGATTTAGGCACGGTAGCGCAGCTTTGCGATTATGTCACCGTGTTATATGGTGGTGAAATTATGGAGAGCGCGACTGTTGAAGCGCTATATACCGCCCCCCGCCACCCGTATACTTATGGGCTGTTAGCGAGTTTGCCAAGCGCAGCACGTGGGCAAAACGCCCGATTACACACTATCCCCGGAGTTGCGCCATCATTAGCAGAACGCCCCCATGCTTGTGTTTTTGCAGACCGTTGCCCAATAGCGATAGATAAATGCTTCACTGAAAAACCGCCGTTAGAAACCACTTCAGAGGGGCGAACCATTCGCTGTTGGCGGTGGGAAGATGTTGTTACAGGTGAAGCGCAGTTAGGGCAGCAACAGGAAATTATCACTGAATCGGCACCACCAAAAGCGACTTATGTATTGAAAGCGCAAGGTATCCGTAAATACTTCGGCAAGCGCACCTTTTTAGACCGCCTATTACGCAGGGAAACTAGTTACGTGCATGCTGTTGATAACGCAAGTTTGCGCGTTCGCGGGCGTTCTACATTAGGGCTTGTGGGGGAAAGTGGCAGCGGTAAGACAACGTTAGCGCGGGCGATTGTGGCCTTAGAACCGGCGGATAAAGGTGAAATTGAGCTGTGCGAAGCGCCAATCAGCTTGCAGTTACATGAGCGCAACCGGCAAACACTGCGCGATTTGCAAATGGTCTTTCAAAACCCAAACGATACACTCAACCCTTACCAAACAATCGGGCAAGCCCTCGCTAGAACCATTCGCCGCCTCAGCGAAGCGCGTTTGAGCCGTCAGGAAGTAGAACAGCGCGTCATGAATCTATTGCAATCAGTGCGGCTGACGCCAGAATATATGACCCGTTATCCGCATGAACTCAGTGGGGGCGAAAAACAACGGATAGCGATTGCGCGCGCTTTCGCCATGAACCCTGCGCTGGTGGTCGCAGATGAGCCAACGTCATCGTTGGATGTTTCGGTGCAAGCCGTTGTATTAAACTTGCTTAAAGACTTGCGGGCAAAATATGGGGTATCATATCTGTTCATCTCTCACGATTTAGAGGTCATTAGTTATCTTGCAGATTGGATTGTGGTGATGTATCTGGGTGAAATTGTTGAAGAGGGTACGAATGAGCAGGTTTATAATGCCCCATCACACCCTTATACGGAAGCCCTGCTTTCGGCCATACCGCTACCAGACCCGACTTTGCGTCGCCAGCGTATTAGGCTCGATGGCGATATACCTAGCGCCAGAAATGTGCCGAAAGGCTGTCGTTTTCATACCCGATGTCCAAGAAAAATTGGCGACATATGCGAACATGAAGCGCCACCATTACAAGATGCAGGCGATGGCCATCTTATCCGCTGCCATATACCAGTAGATGAACTGGCACAGTTACAGCAGGCCGAACCAGAAGGGCAAAGTCATGGCTAATTATCTTGTGCGGCGGTTGTTTTTACTGGTCATCACCATGCTCGTAACATCGGTCATCATCTTCGCATTAACGCAACTTTTGCCCGGCGATGTGGCTCGGTTAATTATCGGGCGAGATGCCTCTGAAGAAGCAATCGCTCAATTTCGAGAAGAATTCGGGCTTAATGACCCGCTTTTAGCGCAATACGGGCGCTGGCTAGGCGGCTTTTTAACTGGGGATTGGGGGCAGTCATTTAGTCAAGGCAATCCAGCGGTAAGGCCACTGGTGATCAATCGACTGGCAAACTCTTTACGTCTTGCACTAGTGACGCTCATCATTGCGATACCGCTATCGATTGTACTGGGGGTTATCGCCGCATTGCGAGAAAACACGTGGCTGGATAACATCATTTCAATCCTATCGCTTTCGGTCGTTGGCTTACCAGAATTTGTTACAGGGCTGATTTTAATCAACGTGATAGCGCTGGGAATGCCATCGCTCAATTTACCGACAACATCGCTAGTTCAAGATGGTTACACATTGGGGGAGTGGTTAAGGGTGCTCATTCTGCCCGCCATAACCGCGACGCTGGTGCTGCTGGGCTATGTGTTGCGCATGACACGGGCAGGGGTGATTGATGAGTTGAAAAAGCCCTATGTGCGAACGGCACGCTTGAAAGGTTTACCGGAACGAACGGTGATTTTCAAACATGTGCTACGCAACGCCCTATTGCCCACCATTACCATTATCGCCATCAGTGTTGGGTGGCTAATTGGCGGGTTGGTCGTGATAGAGAACGTCTTCAACTATCCGGGATTAGGCACATTGATGATACAAGCCGTAGAGGAGAAGAATATCCCGCTGTTGCAAGCCTGTACGATGGTGGTTATATTCTTCTTTGCGACGGCCAATCTCATCGCTGACCTACTCTACGCATTGCTCAACCCACGCATCCGCCTCACTTAAGCCCAAAATGAGGAAGCATCTATAAACCATTAAGATAAATGCGCGTATAATAGAGGCAGAGTTCTTGTAGGAGGTGGATATATGCCACGTTATGATTACCGTTGCCCAGAATGTGGGCATCAATTCGAAACAGAGCATAGCATGAATGAAAAAAAACCGCCTTGCCCCAATTGTGGCTATACGGATGTTACACGCCTCATCACTAGCGCGCCGACTTTTGCGCGTGGCATGTTAACGCCCGCTGGAACAAGCCGCCGCTCATCAAAGGAGGAATTGCGCAATAAATGGATGGAAGAGACGCCAAAACTGCGTAAGAAACTTCGGGACAAGCTGGGTGAAGAAGCGGTAAAATCCATCCCCTCACTCAATGCAAACTATGATTAAGCGATGATTCTCCTACAGGGTGCTTTAGTAGCGCCCTGTTTTATCTCCATCAGTTGCTTGATTGGGCGGGGATGTTTATAGTTAAGGTGTGTAGAGGTCATCCAAAGCGCATCATATGGCATCATACCGCTTTACAGGCGCCCGAGTTTGGTCGCCTTACGTGCAGGATTTTATTCAACGCGATTTATACGTTAAAAATGGGCAGGTTGCGCCACCAATGGCACAAGCCCAAACTATCGCTTTGGATGGGCATTTAATCTTCCCCGCTGTCCTCAATGCCCACGATCATCTAGAATTGAACCATTACCCCCGTGCCCGCTTTCAAGAGCGATATGATAATGCGCATCAATGGGGAGAAGATGTTAACAAGCGGCTGAGTCAAGACCCCTTCGCCTCATTACGGGAACAACCCTTAAAAACACGGCTTTGGCATGGGGGACTGAAAAATTTGCTGTGTGGCGCGCTCACGGTTTTTCAACATGGGACACCCCACCGCCCCCTATTTCGCGCTGATTTCCCGGTATACATCCCCCGCCAATACGGATGGGCGCATTCGTTACACTTCAGTACAGCAGAAGAAATTGTGCGCGCTTACAAGAAAACACCGCCTCATGCGCCTTGGTTTATTCATTTGGCAGAAGGCACAGATGCCATAGCAGCAGCAGAATACCAGCGTTTGAAGGCGTTTGGATGTATAGGCGAAAGTACAGTATTGGTGCATGGTGTCGGGTTGCATGAAGATGATTTGCCTGAGGCAGCGCGAAGAACAAAGGGGCTAGTGTGGTGTCCATCGACAAATTTTTACTTGCTTGGGCGAACGGCAAACGTTGAGCAATGGGTAGCGAATGGGGGGAAACTTTTTCTAGGGAGCGATTCCCGTTTAACAGCGGATGGCGATTGGCTCGATGAATGGCATGTTGCGTGGCGGTTGGCCAGTGGGCAAGTTCGTAAAGCGCTGTTAGATGGCATTACAGTAGATGGCATACAGGCGCTAGGAATAAAACATCGAGGGGCGCTAGAAGTTGGTATGGTGGCTAATTTCTTTGTTTATGCAGAGCAAGCCACCGTTGAGAACAATCCCTTGCCCCAGCGTCAAGAAAACATCGCCCTTATCGTTCGCAGGGGGATACCTCTGATTGGTGATGTAAGTGTCATGCAAATGTTTCCGTCCGTTAGCATCATCGAAGGAGAACTGAACAATCGCCCAAAGGCAATCCATCACCGTCTAGCGAGGCGTATATACAAACAACAGGCGCAAGCTCCTAATTTATCGATAAAAGAGGCTCAATATGACCGACATTCTTTTTGGTCAATCCTATTATCTACAATTCGACCGTAAGCTATGGGAAGCCATGCAACCATATCCCCCATTGGGTACGCTCTATGCTGCCAGTTACATGCGGGAAAGGGGATATCGTGTAGCCCTATTCGATGCGATGCTGGCAGAAGGCACGCATGAATGGGATGCCGCCTTGAAAAAATATAGTCCGCGATATGCCGTCATTTACGAGGATAACTTCAATTACTTAAGCAAGATGAGCCTTTTACGCATGCGCCAAGCGGCATTTGAGATGATTGATTGCGCTAAACAGCAAGGCTGTATCGTCATTGTTGCTGGTGCAGATATGAC
>WGEI01000288.1 GCA_015492875.1 Anaerolineae bacterium
CCGTCAGCGATGGCATCTTCTGGCAAGATGAAATCGGAGAGCGCTATATATAGCGATTCGAATTCATCTGCGGCTTCCTGTGTCATTTCCTCTGTGGGTTGTGCCGATTGCGGCGTTAGGACAGGTGGTTGAGTGACGGGTTGCTGGGTGACATTTTGCCCCACGCTAGCGGTTGGGGTGGGTTCGGGTACAGGTTGTCCTGAATTCAGGAGGAGAATGGCTGCAATAACCCCAATAATGAGCATGACGAATATCACGCCCAAAAAGGTACGCAAGCGGCTACGCGGTTTTTCATCGTCGTCAAAATCTTCAAAATCTAAGTCATCGAAATTATCATCTTCTGTTCCCGCTGGTGGTAAATCTGGCAAGGTTGGTGGTGTATAGGCGGGAGAGCTGGTTATCGGATGAGTGTCCACCGAGACAGGTTCTGCACGTAATCGCTCTAGCAGTTGAGAAGCGCCGGGGTAATCTGGCTTAAGTAACAGAACCATGTTCAGCGCATCTCTTGCTTTTTCTCTATCAGCTGTAGCGTGGGCATATAACCACCAAACATCGGGGTTATTGCGCGCTTCCTGCAATAGTGGCTCTAAAATTTCTAACGCCGCGTCATGGCGTTCTTGCTCAATGAGTTCAAATGCTTTTGTTAAATCTTGTCGTGTCATTAAATTCATGGGTTTCCTCCGCGAGGCGCGGGTTGTGTTACACAAAAGGCAGTGTACATCTAAGTTGAAGGAACTGCAAATTACTAGGAGAAAGTCATAAAGAGGAATTAAAAAAGACCGCATAATGCGGTCTTGTGCCCTGGAGAGGACTCGAACCTCCACCCCTTGCGGGACACAGCCCTCAACCGTGCGCGTCTGCCAATTCCGCCACCAGGGCAAGGTGATGGTATTATACTGTTCTACGCGCTGGTGTCAATCCTTTATAGCAGTTTAGTTTGGCGGTAAGATGCATATACTGGATGATTTATAAACGAAAGTGGGTAATTATTATGCGAATTGTAATTGATGCTATGGGGAGTGATGCCCATCCAAAGCCCGATGTGCTTGGGGCAATACTGGCCGCACAGGAAACAGGCGATACGCTGGTACTGGTGGGCGATGAAGCGGTGGTAAAACAGGAACTCAGTCGTCATAAATACCCCAAAAATCAAATTGAGGTGGTTCATGCGCCTGAAGCGATTGGCATGACAGATAAGCCCAGCCTCGTTTTGAAAGCTAAGCCACAATCGTCGATGCACGTTGGTATGCAGCTAGTGAAAGATGGCGTGGCCGATGCGTTTGTCAGCATGGGCAATACTGGTGCGGCGCATGCAATTGCGACATTAGGTCCACTGAAGCGTATTAAAGGTGTAAAGCGCCCTGCCCTAAGCGGTATTTTCCCTTTGGGCGGGCATTATGTCACTTTTGTTGATCTGGGCGCAAATGCCGACTGCAAACCAGATTGGTTAGTACAGTTTGCCATTATGGGTGAAATTTATGCACGGCGCGCCTTAGGCCTGGAAAAGCCTCGCATTGCTTTGCTTTCGAATGGTGAAGAAGAAGGTAAGGGTAACCAGACAATACGCGATGCGGCGGCGATGTTACAGAACATAGATATTAATTTTGTGGGCAATGTAGAGCCTAAAGATATTATGTGGGGCACTGCCGATGTTGTCGTGGCAGATGGATTCATTGGCAACATATTCGCTAAAACGTTTGAGGCCTCTGGCACATATATCAGCAACATTATCCGTGACGAACTACGGCGCAATGTGTTAACTATGCTAGGCGCGTTATTAAGCCAATCGGCATTTAAGCGGGTGCGTAAACGTGTTGACACTTTTGAGGTTGGTGGTGCGCCTCTTTTGGGCGTTAATGGTGTTGTTATTATTGGGCATGGACGTTCAAATGAAATCGCCATTAAAAACGCTGTATTGCAAGCACGCAAGGCTGTGCAAGGCGGCGTTATCGAGGCAATACGTGAAGGTTTAGGTGAATTAGTCAATTAAACGAGACGAGGAACGCTATGGAATTGTTACGAAATGGACGTCCCCGCGTCGTTATTACAGGACTGGGCGCTGTGACTGCACTTGGCTCTGTTCCTGAGTTGTGGGAAAACATTCTTGCTGGAAATTCTGGCATTCGCCGTTTGGAAACAATTAACACAGAGCATGTCACTGTTAAAATTGGTGGCGAAGTTCGTGGATTTGACCCCACGAAATACATTGATCGTAAAGAAGCCCGTCGGATGGGGCGCGCGTCTCACTTTACAATTGCGGCGGCACAGATGGCCGCAGAAGATGCAGGGTATACAACGGCAGAGTTGGAAAAAGTTGGCGAGCGGGTCTCTGTTGTGGTGGGGACATCTCTTGGCGCTCATGAGATGTCTGAAAAGAGCACGACGAAGTACAAAACAGACGGCTATAGAAAACCAAACCCGCTGAACATGATCAACGCGCTTCCGAATATGCCTGCACACTATGTGAGCCGTTATATGCGCGCCTTTGGGCCATTAATCACCCCTTCGGCGGCGTGTGCGTCGGGCAC
The DNA here is from genome assembly GCA_015492875.1 of Anaerolineae bacterium. Taxonomy (GTDB): domain Bacteria; phylum Chloroflexota; class Anaerolineae; order Aggregatilineales; family Phototrophicaceae; genus S146-30. The sequence goes on from WGEI01000288.1 coordinate 2,529, forward strand.
GCAATCTGTTGGCGAGGGCATGGAGCTGATTCGGCACGGGCGGGCAGATATTGTTTTTGCTGGTGGTGTAGAGGCTATAATGCAAGATTATGTACTAGAAGCATTTTATGCAATGACCGCCCTAGCCACAGAATATAATGACAATCCTGCGGCGGCTAGCCGCCCCTTTGATTTGAATCGTTCCGGCTTTTGTTTGAGTGAAGGTGCGGCGATTGTGGTGTTGGAAAGCTTAGCCCATGCCCTGAAGCGCGGCGCCCATATCTATGCGGAAGTTATCGGCCATGCGTCCTCTTCAGATGCTTATCATGTGGCGGCCTTAGACCCAGAAGGGCTTGGGGCGTATCGCTCCATGAAATGGGCATTGGAAGATGCGCATTTAGATACCAAGCAGATACAGTATATCAATGCACACGGCACATCTACACCAGCGAATGACCTCATGGAGACACAAGCTATTAAGCGACTTTTTGG
>WGEI01000289.1 GCA_015492875.1 Anaerolineae bacterium
ATGTGAATACAATTTACCACTACGAAAAAGAACGGCGCGCACCACAGGGCGAAACCATGCCCTTCACCTTAGAGCAAATCTGGCAAGCCCTCGGCCATGCCGCTATGATTAATGCTGCTGGGGGATGGCGTGATGACAATTCAACAATTGAAGAGAACGTCTTGATAAAAGCTGACTTCGTCCAGCATCTAGCTGAAGCTGATATTGAAGCATTTTGCCAGCTGGCCTGCCAATTACACCTACTCCACGATAACCAAAATGGCAGCTACAGCTTCCTCCACCTCCTCTTGCGCGACACCTTCGCTTATGCTTATAGTATCAATAATTTGCGGAATGCTAATTTATGTTATCAAAGCTTCGGTATCTATCCTTCGCCAGCAAGAGCCTTAGGAGAGCTGGGCGATGCCCGCGCCATTGAACCGCTCATCAACGCCCTGCGCGATGAAGATTACTGGGTGCGCAAGAGTGCCGCTGACGCCTTAGTCCGTTTGGGCAATACACGCGCTGTTCAACCACTTATCTCTGTACTACAAGATAAGGATGAAAATAGCAAGATGCGTAGCATTGCCGCATCCGCCTTAGGTAGTTTGGGCGATGAACGCGCTGCCTCCCCCCTTATCGATAGTCTGCGAGATGAAGATTGGAATGTGCGTAATCGTGCCGCTGACGCCTTAGTCCGTTTGGGCGAACCTGCCTTTGACCCACTCATTACTATACTCCAAGATAAGAGTGAGAATAGCGATGTGCGCAGCATTGCCGCATCTGCCTTAGTCCGTTTGGGCGATGAACGCGTTGTTCAACCGCTTATCAATGCCCTACGTGATGAAAATGAATGGGTGCGCAGCAGTACCGCCACCGTCTTAGGGGGGATGCGCGATAAACGCGTCGTTGCACCCCTTATCGAAGCCCTACGCGATGAAGATTACTGGGTGCGCAAGAGTGCCGCTGACGCCTTAGGGAATTTGCGCGATGTCCGCGCCGTTGAATCCCTTATCGACGCCCTGCGCGATGAAGATTACTGGGTACGCAGCAGTGCCGCCACCGCCTTAGAGAGTTTGGGCGATGTCCGCGCCGTTGATCCACTCATCAATGCCCTACACGATGAAGATAGCCAGGTGCGCAGCCATGCCGCCAGATCCTTAGGGAATTTACGCGATGTCCGCGCTGTTGACCCGCTCATCGAAGCCCTGGGCGATGAGGATAGATGGGTGCGCTATAGTGCCGCCAGGGCTTTGCGCAAAATAGGCACGCGGGAGGCATTGGAGGCGTTACGGCGGTGGGAGGAAGAGAGAAATAGATGAGCACCTCAAACCAACTAACAGGAGCAAACCATGACCCGCTATGACATCCTCAACATGGGGCGCAGCTCCATTGACCTTTACGCCAATGACGTGGGCGCGCCCTTCATCAACATCCAAAGCTTCGCGGCCTATGTTGGCGGCTCGCCCACCAATATCAGCGTCGGGGCGCGGCGGCTCGGCCTCAAAAGCGCCCTATTAACCGCCGTCGGCGATGACCCTGTCGGCGATTTCGTGCTCCACTTCCTCCAAAACGAAGGCGTAGAGACGCGCTTCATCCCGCGCAAACCCGGCTACCGCACTAGCGCCGTCGTGCTCGGCATCGAGCCGCCCGATAAGTTCCCGCTGGTCTACTACCGCGATAACTGCGCCGATATTCAACTGACCATCGATGACGTGCTGGCCGCACCCATCGCCCAAAGCCGCGTTCTCCAATTCGCTGGCACTAACCTCAGCCAAGAGCCATCACGCAGCGCCACTATCTTCGCCGCCGAACAAGCGCGCCGCCACCGTGTGCCCGTCGTCCTCGATATTGACTTCCGCCCCGACCAATGGCACGACCCGCGCGCCTTCGGGGTGGCCATCCGCGCTGTGATGCCGCTGGTGGATATTGTCATCGGCACGCAGGATGAACTGAACGCCGCCATGCTCCAAGACCCAGAGCAAATGCGCCTAGAGCACTCCCAAATCTCCGATGCCCACGTCAGTGGCGACGTACAAGCCGCGATTGAGGCGCTACTGGGCTATGGCGCGCAGGCCGTCGTCGAAAAGCGGGGCGCACAGGGCGCCGCCGTCCACACGCCCGAAGAGACCATCATCGCCGCGGGCTACCCGGTCGAGGTATATAACATACTGGGCGCGGGCGACGCCTTCGCCGCGGGCTTCCTCTATGGCTATGTGCAGGGCTGGGATTGGTACAAAGCGGCGCGTTTGGGCAATGCTTGCGGCGCAATCGTCGTCACCAAACACGGCTGCGCCAACTTCATGCCCACCATGCCCGAAGTCGAGGCCTTCATCCAACCCCACGGCGGGCTGTAAAACACCGCCCGCCTCTGGCATGTGATGGTGGCTTCATTTATAATGGCCGCTGGAATAGAGCCACCAACCACCACAAAGCGACTATGCCCCACCACACACCGACCTTACGCGCCCTGATTTTCGATATGGATGGCGTCATTGCCGAAACCAGCCAACTGCACTACCGCGCTTGGAAGCGCCTCGCCGATGAATACAATATCCCCTTCAACCATGACACCATGAAAGCCGTCTTTGGCCACACCAGAGAGGCTAGCATCCGCCAAATTTTCGCCCGTGCCAACCGCCCGCTCGATGATGATGCCCTGCGCGATTGGATGGTGCGCAAAGGCCAATACGTCACCGCAGCCCTCCCCACCCTCTCGCCCGATGATTGCCTGCCCGGCCTGCGCCCCCTACTCCAAGACGCCCGCGCCGCCCAGCTCAAACTCGCCATCGCCTCATCTAGCCGCGCCGCCCGCCAAATCATACAGCGCCTGCAGCTCGATGACTACTTTCTCATCATTGGCGACGGCACTTGCACCGTCCGCTCTAAGCCCGCGCCCGATATTTTCCTATGGGTAGCCGGCGCGCTTGGTATCTCCCCCGTCGAGGCCATCGTGTTCGAAGATAGCGCCGCTGGCGTACAAGGCGCGCTCGCTGGTGG
>WGEI01000290.1 GCA_015492875.1 Anaerolineae bacterium
ATCAAGTGGCGCCAGTGATTGTGCCCAACATCGGGCATGATGTCATGTTGGAGTTGAACTGGGAAGCCGCTGCCGAACTGATTGACCAATGGCTGGGCGAACAGGGCTTTTAGAACAATAGCTTAACCCCCATCAGCAGAAGTGCGATGAGCACCAGTTGGCGGAAACGCTTCGGCTTAATATAGCGCTCTATCGTTGTGCCGAATAAAAATGCCACAATCACCAGCGGGAAGGCGAAGACAAAAATGGTCAAAATGTCCTCTGTATAGTTGCCGCTTGCCCAGTGGGTGAGCACAACCATAATCGCCGTGAACATGGTGAAGGCTTGAAAATTGCTTTTGAACTTAGCCACGTCCCAGCCCCGCCCATAGGCATACATAATGAAGGGCGGCGCGGCAATGTTGTATGCGCCTGTCAAAATGCCAGAGGCGAAGCCCGCGCCATACGCCCATAGCGGATGCTTAAAGGCTGGCATATTGAAATGGCTCAGATTGAGCAAAACATAGCCAATGACAACTAAGCCCAACATCAACCGTACTAAATGCTCATCCACTGCATTCAGCAATAACACGCCTAGCGGAATACCCACCGCCGCCGCCGCGACCAGTGGCCATATGTCCCGCAGTGTCAACGCCCGTCGATAGCGTATCAGCAATAATAGCCGCAAGCTGATGCCAACTAAAGCAACCAGCGCCGCCGATTTATCAACCGGCAAAATGCTTACCAGCAGCGGCATGGAAAATAGCGCGAAGCCAAAACCAACTAAACTGTGCATAAAGGCGGCAGTGATAATGATGAGTAAGGCGGGCATAGGATTTTCCTCATATATATGTACATGACAAACCCACGCCTGCGGGTATTGGGCAGGCGTGAGTGTAGGGAATAAAGATGGTGTTTGTTACACACAAGGCGTGTTCTGCTCTTTGGATGCGCAGATGCCCCATTTGTTACATTTCCCTAGTTGTTTAATAAAACCAGCGCTCCCATAATAGCAAACGCGCCCATCCCCGCATGTACCAACATGGCCGCCCGCGTCGAGCCGCTAATCGCACGGACGCCGCCGAGCAATAGCCCACCAGCAAACGGGGCGATGAGTTCACGCCATGCGCTAGTTTGGTCAAGCGCGGTTGGGTTGCCATAAATCAACAAATGGAATACCCCATACAAGATAGCTGTTAGCACCAAGCCCGGCCAGCCGCCAATCAACGCCCGAAAGTAGGGGTGTAACATGCCACGAAATAGGAGTTCCTCTGCCACTGGTTGGATAATCACCAGAAATAAAACGGCCAGCACCCAGCCCGCGAGGCCGTATTGGCGGGCATAGCTGAGTTCCGCCACGACATTCGCCCCGGCCGTGCCCGCCAAAACGATCAGGTCTACCAATATGCCGAACCCAATCCCCAACAGCACCAAAAAGATAGCTGGCTGCTTCGTCGGTATCAGGCGCAAGGCCTTTAGCTCTTTTTCATTGCGCCGCCGCAAAAAGTAAAGCAAGCCCCCGCCTATCGCCCCGCCTAATGACCAGCCCAACAGTAGCACCATGCTCGTATCTGTTAATGGGCTGACCAATGTGAAAAATATCTGCGATAGCATCGTGCCGACGAGCACCATCGCCAAAAACAGGACAAAGAAGCTATTAAGCACGTCAAATAAGCGCCACGGTGGTGTTTCTTCGGCTTGCCCTAAGCGCGCCCGCCACCCCTGCGCCGCCGCAGTCTTCGCTTTTTTCGCCATAGTGCCTCTCTATTGATTCACTCCGTTTGGTATGCTGGCCATTGTATGCCAGAAACGGCGCATCGTACAGCAGCAGGCATAGGCTATGTGTATGAAAAAGGGGCGCTTTTGCCCCCCAGTAATCTCGTGCTATTTAATTTTCGTCCAAGTGCCAGCGGCCTCGCCAGAGAAGCGGAAAACGCCCAGTGGCGTCTCTATGTAAAACGCGCCGCCCTCTTCAAACTGGATTTGCCGCGCGCTTTGGTCAATGTTATTGATCGCCCAACCGATGGCGCTGTTCCATGTGCCGATGGGCGCTAACGTGTTGTTATATGCCCAGTTGAAGATGCCCTGCGGGTCTAAGAACCCTGCGGGCGCACTGCCACAAGCGCAAGGGTAGACCGTCACGCCATCCCATGTATTGGCATAGCGCATATAGCGGTTGGTGGTATTATCTGCGCCCACGACGAAGTTATGCGCCCCGCCTATCCAAACCATGAAGCCGCGTTCGAACGGCTGGAAAGCCCCCGGCAAAATTTCCGGTGGAGCAGAGGGGCAATCGCTACCCGCTGGCGCGAACTCGTTCCCGAAGAACCACGACGCCGCGCAAGAGATAGTGATGGGGATGGAGCGCGTGGCCAATTGCCCACCGCGTTTGGCCACCAAACGGTAGATAATCTGGTCTTGGGCGCCGGCGGGAATGGCCAATACCAATTGACCGGTGGGCGTACTGGTATAAATTGCCAGCGCAACGCCCTGCGCATTCAGCTCTTGGATTTCTACCCCATCAGAATCTGTTTCCCATGATAAAGTGATTTCATCTCCTGGCCGCGCTTGCACAATGCTACTGCTATAGCGCAAAATCGTCGGCTGTGTCGATGTCGGCGTGACGCTGGGCGTTTCGGTGAAGGTGGGCGTTGGGGTCAATGTAGGCGTGAATGTCGGCGTATGCGTTGGCGATAGCGACGGCGTGAAGGTCAGCGTAGGCGTGGCGGTGGGGGTAAATGTCGCTGTTGGCGTATTGGTTGGCGATGGCGTAACTGTTGGCGTATGGGTTGGTGAGGGCGTGTAGCTAGGGGTCGCTGTGGGCAATTGCGCCACTGTTGGCAATGGCTCTTCTGTTGGCGCGGCGTTACACGCTGCCGCCAAAAGCGTTACAATGATGAACATGAAGAAAACCAATTTCACTCGCATAAGCCTACTCCACCAGACCAGATGACAACGTTAAGATATAGCTTAATTATAACATTGATGCTCTTTTTAGCCGCTTGCACTTCTACGGAAGCCCCCGACGCTTTGCCGACGTTGGCCGTTTTGCCCAGCCCAACGCCCGTTCCTGCCTCCCCTTTGCCGCCAACCGCCACGCCCAGCACCACCCCGACAGCCACCATCACCCTGACGCCCAGCCATACCCCGCCGCCGCGCCCGACCGCACCCGCCACACCAACGCCGCGCATCAGCTCGACGCCCTCCATCACCCCGACGCTATTGCCCGATGTGTTCGTATTCGGCCAATCAGTGGTGGGGCGTGATTTGCTGGCCTATCGGCTAGGGCGAGGTTCAACCTTGATTTTCGTCGTTGGCGGCATTCATACGGGTTTTGAAGCCAACACCGTTGATTTGGTGGAGGCGATGATTGACCATTACCGCCGTAACGCAGGGGAAATACAAAATGGCATCAGTTTCGTCTTCATCCCCTTGCTCAACCCCGATGGCCACACATTAGGGCGGGTAGAACGCGGGCGCTTCAACGCGCATCAAGTGGATTTGAACCGTAACTGGGGCTGCAATTGGACGGAAGAGGCTTATTGGCGTGAGGCGCGTGTCAGCGCTGGCGCTGCGCCTTTTTCTGAGCCAGAGACCGCCGCCCTCGCCGCCCTCATCAACGACCTGCGCCCAGCGTCAGTCATTTTTTACCATGCCGCAGCCAACGGCATTTTTCATGGTGAATGTGAGGGGCAAGATGCCGACGCGGCAACTTTAGCGATGCGTTATGGCGAAGTTTCTGGCTATCCCTATGGCCAACCTTTCGACAAATATCCCGTTACAGGCACGGCCTCAGAATGGGTGGCGAGTTTGGGCATCCCCGCGCTAGAAGTGGAACTCGCCACCGCCGACGATATTGAACTCTCGCGCAATGTGCGCGGCTTGAACGCAGTCCAACTTTGGGTGCTGGGGCGCTAGATATGTTATATTCATCCCGTCAACTGTCATCATAACGGGAGAGGCTCTCATGGGAACAAAACCAATCCGTTTGGCGATTTGGGGCGCGGGTATATTCGCCCGTACTACCCATATCCCCTCAATTTTGGCACTTGGCGAGCGCTATAAAATCGTGGCCATCTGTAGCCGTACCGCAGCATCGGCGGAGGAAGCGGCGGCAATTGTCCCCTATCAAGTAGATACGCTCACTGACCCCGATGCCATGTTGGCGCGCGAAGATATTGAAGCGGTGGATATTGTTCTCCCCATCGCTTTATTGCCCGACGCCGTGATTAAAGCGCTAGCCGCCGGTAAACACGTCATCAGCGAGAAGCCCGTCGCGCCGACGGTTGCCGCGGGCAAAGCGCTATTGCAACGCGCCGCAGATTACCGCCAATATCACTGGATGGTGGCCGAGAATTATCGTTATGACCCCGCCACAGTCCGCGCTGCCGAGTTGGTGCAGCTAGAGAAGCAAATCGGGCGGCCTTTGGTCTGCGATTGGAGCGTGTACATTGATTTAGGCCTGCAAAACCCCTACTACCATACGTCATGGCGGCGTGATGAGAGTTTTCCCGGCGGGTTCGTGCTCGATGCTGGCGTGCACTATATCGCCACTTTGCGCTATATTCTCGGCGAGATTGACGCTGTCAGCGCCCAGAGTGCCGCCTTCCGCCCAGACCTGCCGCCTTTAGATACCCTCGCCGCTACCTTGCACTTCACGCGCGGTGTGGTTGGTTCGTTCCTCATCACCTTCTCAGCGGGGGCGTCTTGGCCTATGCCCTTACACATTGTCGGGCAGCGCGGCACAATTACCACCCAACGCAATTTACTGGAATACCAACGCCACGGCGACCAAATACACCGCCTGCCCTTAGATGAACGGCAGGGTGTAGAACTGGAGTTTGAAGCCTTTGCCGATACTTTGCGCAATGGCATTCCCCACCGCAATCCGCCCGTGCAGGCCTTGCAGGATGTAGCCGTCATCGAGGCCATGCTCCAATCCGCCGCAATTGGCCAGCGCGTCGCTGTAGAGCGCCTCGTGCCATGAATTCGCAGGGCGTCAGCATCAGCGCGAACGCCCTATTCTTTCCTCAAGTTTTCCACCGAAAAATGGCTTTATCAGTATAATAGTGACAGAACACCGTAAAGAAATTTTTATGGGGGACATGTGATGAGAAAAACTGTAGTCCTACTCTGCTTATTGTTGCTCGTTGCGCTGGTCGTGCAAGCACAAGATGATGCTACCGCGCTCAATACCATGCTCCAACAAGGCACACGCACAGTCACAATTGGTGACTTGCTCCTTGAAGAGACCTTTGACAATCCCAACGCATGGGAGCGCTATCAGGATGAGGATAGCTATTTGCGCGTGCAAAATGGCGTTTATCACGCCTATCGCGATAAGCATAACAATACGCTTTGGGGGCAAAATACAGCGGTTCATACCAACGTTGTTATACAGGTAGAGACGCGCCAACTCTCTCCAGAGCTAAATAATGCCTACGGCATCATGTGCCGCGCCAGCCCAGAGAATAACGGCGATGGCTACTACCTGCGCGTCAGTGGTGATGGCTACTCGAACATCGCAGTGCGCGCTAATGGAGAGTCGCGCTATATCGCCGAGTGGACGCCCAACGTCAATATCGACCAGCCCTATTTACCCCATACTGTCACCGCCGTTTGCGTTGACGATTACCTCGCCCTGTATTTTGATGGCGAACTCGTTGCCGAAGCCACCGATGCGACTTTGAGCAGCGGCGTTGCCGGTTTGACCGTTACCAGCTATGTGGAAGGGCAGCCCGTGGAGGTGGAATTCGACAACCTGCGCATTTGGTCTGCCAGCGCGTTTGGTAGCGGCCAAATACCGCCCGCCACTGTTGCGCCAATGCCCACAACAGCGAGCGGCAATAGCGGCAAAGAGACAAATACCGAGCTTGACCTCGCTAGCTTAGCCTTACCCATTGACATTGTCTCTATGGTAGAGCGGTTCACACCTGCGCTCACCATTGAGCGCGTTTTAGACCGCGTTACCTTTGATTCTCAGGATGATTGGCTAGCAACAGAAGACGCCGAAACAACTTCGATTTTCCGTGTAGATACCGAACAGGGCGTTTATTATATCAGCACTGGCCCGCTCGATGGCTTGAACATCTGGACAACCAACAACACCATTCACCGCGACGTAGTCATCACCGCCGAGACCGAGCAACTGTCGCCAGAGCTGAACAACGGCTATGGGTTGGGCTGCCGCGTGGATGAGGATAGCGGCTATTTCTTCCGCGTCAGTGGCGATGGTTACTATTCCATCACCCGCTATGGAGATAATAGCTTCACCTCATTGGTTGATTGGACGCAGTCCGATGCCATTAATCAAGGGCAGGCGCAAAACGAAATCACCATCGTTTGCGTTGGCGACTATCTAGCGTTATATGCCAATGACCAACTATTGGCCGAAACGAACGACAGCCTGTTCACAGAGGGCTACGCAGCCATATTGGCCGCTGGCTACGATAATACGCCCATTAGCGTGACCTTCGATAACATCATCATTATGGCCGCCTCTCGCAAGTAGCGCTTTAGCAAAGGGGATGGGCGCGGTGCTCATCCCTACCTCCTTGCGTCAGCCGCTCGTTGGCATCCCGCAGGGTACATCCTCGCCACATTTCTGCTATAATGCGCGTTTGTTCGCATCATGGGAAAAGTCCGTGAGGGGGCGTTATGCGTATTCCGGGTTGGTTATTGGCGATTGGCGTTGTGGCCTTTCTCTTCGCCACGGCCATTTGCTCTATTATCACATTCAGCTTCACCCGTCAGGCCGTCATCGACCTGCAAGCGGGTAGTGGCGTCGTTGCCGAAAGCCCGTTTGAGGCGCTTCAGGTGGCGCTGGGTTTCACCGACCCGCTCGCCATCTCTACGCCCTCCGTCGACATCACCATTCCTACCTTGACGCCAACTACCCCGCCGACTGCCACCGTCCGCCCAACCAATACGCCACAGGCCAGCGGCGTTATTGCCACCTTGCCGCCCATCGCCACCGCTACGCCCGCGCCCACCGCTACCGAAGCCACCGTGTTGAGCGAGATTGAACCGCTAGACCCGCGCCGCTTCACCATTCTGGTGATGGGCATTGACCAGCGCAGCGCTGTTGAAGACCGCGGCCCCTTCCGTACCGATACCATGATGCTCATCAACATTGACCCCATCCGCAAAAGCGTCGGCATCATCTCTATCCCGCGCGATTTGTGGGTGACCATTCCCGGCTTCGAACCGAACCGTATCAACACCGCCAACCAGATTGGCGAGGCCAACGCCTACCCCGGCCTGCACCCTGGCCCGGCCTTGGCTGCCGCCACTGTCGCCCATAATTTGGGCATTCATGTCGATAAATACGTCCGTATCAATTTTGATGTGTTCACCCGCGTTGTGGAGACGATTGCGCCTGATGGCGTGGAAATTTGCGTCACCGAATATATTGATGACCCCGACTATCCCGATGCGGGCTATGGCTATATTCGCGTTACCTTCCAACCCGGCTGCCAAATTATGAATGCGGAGCAACTGCTTCAGTATGCCCGCACCCGCGCCACCGAAGGCGGCGACTTTGACCGCGCCCGCCGCCAGCAACAAGTGCTCGACGCCTTGCGCCGCCACGTCCTCAGTCTCGGTGGCTTGACCAACCTCATCGCCCAAATCCCCACGCTGTGGACAGAACTCAGCGGCAGTTTCCAGACTAACCTCACCCAGTCCGAAGTGATACGGTTGGCACAACTTCTGACCGAAGTCCGCGACGAAGATATTCACATGGGCGTCATCAATAACCTGTATACCACGCTTGGCACAACGCCCAGCGGCGACCAAATCCTCATCCCAAAACAGGATGCCATCACCTTCCTCATCGAGCAGACATTCTTCCCGCACCTATTGCCCGATATTGCCGAGTTGCGCGCCCGCGCCCAGCGCGAAAACGCCAGCATTGTCGTCTACAACAATACCGACATCACCGGCCTCGCCAGCCAAACTGCCGAGTGGCTCACTGGGCAGGGCGTCCTCGTTACCGACGTGGGCAACGTACCTAACTCACCCAACCAACCGACCTATATTCAAGTTTACACGGGCAAATACTGGACTGCCCGTTGGCTGGCGGCTTTGTTGGGCTTGCCCCCAGAGCGTATCCAGCCCGGCGCCGATGGCCTCACCACCCGCGACGTGATGCTCGTTGTTGGGACAGACATTTACGACTACACCGGCCTCACACCTTAAAACAAAAACGAGCGGCCTAATGAAAGCCGCCCGCTTCAGTTTATAAGTATGGTGGCGCGCTTTTCAGTCGCGGCTACCCAGCAAGCGCAGTAGGAACAAGAACAGGTTGACGAAGTCTAAATAGAGGGCTAACGCGCCCAAAATGGCCAGCTTCGTGGTCAAATCGCCGTTATCCTCAATTTCAGGGTCTGCGGCCATGTTCTTGATTTTTTGCGTATCCCAAGCTGTCAACCCAAGAAACAGCACCACACCGAACAGGCTGATGATAATGCTGAAACCGTCGCTGGGGATGAACATATTGAGCACAAGGGCGATGACCAGACCAATCAACCCCATCATGAACAGGCTGCTATAGCGCGAGAGGTCGATGTTGGTGGTCATGCCGATGATGCTCATCACGCCGAACATGCCCGCCGTGGCGAAGAAGGCGGTGTAAATCGTGCCCAGTTCATAAGCGTAAAAGATGAGCGACAGCGTGACGCCGTTCATCACAGCGTATAAGAAGAACATCCCTGCGGCCACCGTTGGCGAAAGGCGGGACATCGCCGCCGCAAGGCCAATCACCAGCCCTAACTCAATGATAACCGCAATCCAGAAGTATTGAGCGGCGGTCTCCAGTAGCTCAACGTTGCTGCCAATATAGGCCGCCACTAACGCCGTCACAAGTAGGCCGAAGCCCATCCACATATACACCAGCCGCATCAAAGGCCGAATTTCTACGCGCGGCACTGCTGGTGCAACAG
>WGEI01000291.1 GCA_015492875.1 Anaerolineae bacterium
CGCGATAGCATCATCAATAAAAAGCTTCAGCTAGAAGACCTTGATGCACAGGATTTTCTCAAGCTCAAGCGCTATGGCTATGCTGATATATATATCGCCAAATTGCTCGGCACAGATGAGCAATCTGTGCGGCAACGGCGCAAAGAACTTGGCGTAACGGCAAATTTCTACCGTGTTGATACCTGCGCCGCGGAGTTTGAAGCCCATACCCCCTATCTCTATTCTACATATGAAGAAGATGATGAGGCCTTTCCTACCTCACGCCCCAAAGTCATGATTCTTGGTGGTGGCCCAAACCGTATTGGGCAGGGGATCGAGTTTGATTATTGCTGTGTCCATGCTTGTTTTGCCCTGAAAGAGATGGGCTATGAAACTATTATGGTCAATTGCAATCCCGAAACAGTGAGCACCGATTACGATACCGCCGATCGCCTTTATTTTGAGCCACTTACAGTGGAAGATGTGTTAAATATCATCGACACCGAAAAGCCCGATGGCGTATTAGTGCAGTTTGGTGGCCAAACGCCGCTCAATATCGCCCATGCACTAGCAGAGGCAGGTGCACCTATATGGGGGACATCGGTGGAGACCATCGACCTCGCCGAAGACCGTGAACGCTTCAATGCGTTAATGCAGGAGTTGAACATTCCTCAACCTGCTGGCGCGACTGTGTTATCTCGCGAAGAAGCGACTAGTAAAGCTGCTGAAATTGGTTATCCTGTATTAGTACGTCCCAGCTATGTGCTTGGTGGGCGTGGCATGGCAATTGTGTTTGATGAAGCTGCGCTTATTCAGTGGCTTGATGAACATGTTGAGTGGGGTGGTCACCCTGTTCTGATTGACCAATTCCTCGATGATGCTTTTGAAGTGGATGTTGACGCGCTTTGCGATGGCGAACAGGTAACAATCGGTGGGATTATGCAACATATTGAAGAGGCAGGTGTGCATAGTGGTGACTCTGCCTGTGTGTTACCACCCTATAAGATTAGCCAATATCACATCGAAATCATCCGCGAATACACCCATCGCATTGGCAAACGGCTTAGCGTAAAAGGATTGTTTAACATCCAATTCGCTATTAAAGACGATATTGTTTATGTATTGGAAGTCAATCCGCGGGCAAGCCGTACAGTGCCCTATGTGAGTAAGGCGACAGGGTATCCGTTAGCGCGCTATGCCGCTATGATTGCGGCTGGTAAGTCTTTATCTGAAATTGGCTTCACCACAGAGCCACGTGTTGACGGCTTTTTTGTTAAAGAGGCGGTTTTGCCTTTCGTCAAATTCCCCGGTATAGATGCGCGTTTAGGGCCAGAGATGCGCTCTACTGGTGAAGTGATGGGGCACGCTTCTAGTTTTGGTCATGCTTTTGCCAAAGCGCAAATGGCGGCTAATTCACCGTTACCACTTGAAGGGGGCGTGCTGGTGAGCGTCAATGACTTTGATAAAAGCACTGTGGCCAAAATCGCCCGTGATTTACACCAATTAGGCTTTAAGCTTTACGCCACACATGGCACCGCTGAATTTCTCAGTCGGGTTAATTTGCCCGTTGAGGTTGTCAATAAAGTTAGTGAGGGCGAACCACACATCCTTCATTTGCTCCAACAGGGCGAAATTCAACTCGTGATTAATACACCTTTGGGCGGGCAAGCGCATGAAGATGGGGCGCGTATTCGTAGCGCTGCCCATGTTCTTGGCATACCAATTATCACCACTATGAGTGCTGCGATAGCTGGTGTACAGGGGATAAAGGCGTTGTGTCAAAAGCCACTTCGGGTGCGTAGTTTGCAAACCCATCATAACTTAAATCGCTCTCCTGCTAGCATATAAAATATTAGCCCCGCCAATGCGCGGGACTTTTCAATGAGATTAATGTGTGTGTTCTAGCAACACACCGGGATGATAGTCCTCTAAGACAGAGCCGCCGATGAACTCTCTTAACAGCGAAGTATCAGGTATCATGCTCCACGCCTTTTGCGGTAATGGATGCACCCAGCGCAAGAAAGAGAGCAGTCGATTTGCCTCAATATGCGGTGGTGTGCCCGGTACAACTTGCAATAGTAGCGGTTCTGCTAACGAACGCAATACCGCCAGCTCATAAACTAATGCCGAATTGAACATCATATCAGCATTTTCTTGATAGGGGAAAATGTTGCGTTTTTCCCCCCGCCGTACACTTTGCCAACGTTGCAATGTATCAGTAGCGGTGTATCCTCTGGTTCGCGCATCTCGCACAATGCGCCGCAATAGCCGCATATCTGTTGTTGGAACGCGATTATGGTTGTCGATATTCAACTGGGTGAGTGCTGATACATAAATGCGGAAAATCCATTCTGGCGGGATATTGGGCACAAGGTCGGGGTTTAGCCCGTGAATGCCTTCAATGATGATGATTTGGTTGGGTTCAACTTTGACTGTACGCCCTGCTTTGCGTTTACCTTCGATAAAATCAAAGCGTGGTAACTGAACCTCTTTGCCTTCGATCAGTTGTACCAGCTGGTGATTGAAGTAATCCAAGTCTAAGGCTTGTAAGGACTCAAAGTCATAATCGCCATTTTCATCGCGGGGTGTTTTATCACGGTCTACAAAATAATTATCCATTTCCAGCGTAAACGGATGAAGCCCGTGCGCCAGAATTTGAATAGCTAGGCGCTTGGCAAAAGTTGTTTTTCCCGAAGATGAAGGGCCTGCAATGAGCACCAACCGCGCGCCTCGTTGGGTGTATTGCTCTACAATTTCTGTTGCAATAGCGGCTACATTTTGTTCATGGAGCGCTTCATGAACGAGAATAAGCTCTCTTACACGCCCCGCACGAACAAGCTGGTTGAGCTTGCCCATATCTTCCACTTCCATCTTATGCAACCATTCATCCGTTTGATGGAAGACGCGCCCTAACTTTTCATATGCCCGTATCTCTTGAAGTTGCGTGGGATGCTCTTTGCGCGGATATTGCAAGATAAAACCATCTTCCACTTCAATTAAGCGGAAGTATTGCAAAGCGCCTGTAGATGGCAGCATATAGCCATAGTAATAATCCGCCCGCCCGCGCAATTCATACAAAGTTAAATCATCTCGCTCGCGTTGTTCCAGTAAGCGCATTTTGTCAAATTCCTGACGGGATTCAAAAAGCGCTTTGGCTTCTTCTACAGAGACAATCTTCTTAGCAATAGGTTCGTTTGCTGCCACAATTTCCCGCATACGTTGGGCAATCTGATTTAACTCGTCTTTTGAAAAAGGTTGTTGCCCAACAGCGGCGCAATAAAACCCGCCATCTGGCACTGCATAACGAACACTTATGTGCATATCAGGAAATAATTCTGCTGCTGCGGTCACCATCAACATCACCAAAGTGCGGCGGTATATGCGCCCACCATCGCTAGTTGATAATGTGACCGGGGCTAATGTAACATCGCGCTGCAACGGGTACGATAATTCGCGCAATTTGCCATCCACAACTGCACCCATCAATGGGCTGTCGTAATTATCCATGCCCAATCTTGCCGCTGCATGCAAAAAATCATTGGTCGTTGCGTTTATTGGCCCTTCAATCAATTGACCATTGCGCAATGTCACACGAATTGTTTCGCGTGGTTCTGCCGGATGAAAATCTGTCATGTTGTTGCTCCGATTTGTGTGCCCCATAACCGTAGTGAATTTATGTTATAATTAAATAGTCGTTTCATACATATAGACATAGTTATAAATCCGATGGACGATGACACTCGCAATCATGCGGAACGCAGCACTGATGATGAATATGAAGACCTGCCGCCAACGATTCAGCGGCGACGGGGACAAAGGCCTATAACTGACGATAAACCAGAACAGTCTGCTGATAATCCTAGCATAGCAGATGATGATAAACACGGGGAAACTTTGCC
>WGEI01000292.1 GCA_015492875.1 Anaerolineae bacterium
CCTGTGAAGTGGGCTTGTTCGCATAAATTCTCTTGCCCATTCTGGCAGTAGGCGCATTCTCCACAGCTATCGTGTAACCACGCCACCCCTACGCGCTCACCTATTTGAAACCGTCGCACCTTTGCCCCTTTACCCTCTACAATCCCCACGATTTGATGTCCGGGAATGATAGGAAGTTTTGGCGCTGCTAATTCTCCTTGCACCAGATGCAAATCGGTGTGACAAACACCACAAGTCAATACTCGGATGAGGAGTTCATCATCCTGCGGCTCTGGCCTAGCAATGTCGCTTAATGTTAACCATGCCCCTTCAGTGGTGGGCAATTGTAGCAGTTGTTGCGCTAGCATTTCACTCCCTCGCAAAATGACCGAGCTGCTGCCCGGCCATCTGTTTGCACCCTATTACTATCGAGTGAGCTTAACCTTCTTTACCGCGCTTAGCCCACATGAGTTGCTCACGCACCTGTAAATCTGTATGGCGAATTTTCATAGCCAAATCAGCTGCGAGATTACGCATTAAGCGATAGCCCATTTGCGGATAAGTGTCACAAAGTAGCATGAGCTTTTCTCGCGGAATGACGATAAGATGGGTATCTTGCTGTGAACACCGCGCACCAGCAGAACGCAACCCTTCGTCAACTAAAGATACTTCACCAAAGACCTGCCCGCGCCGTAATGTTGCAATGGCATGAGAATCATTACCTTCATCCGCCCCAACAAGTGATGGATTGACGATAATTTCTACTTCGCCATTGGCAATAACGTACATTTCATCTCCGGGTGTATTCTCTTCAAAAATGACATCACCGGATTGATAATGTCGCTCAGAGCAAATTGAAGCAATAAGCTCCAACTGTGTATTTGTTAAATCTTCAAAAATATCGGCTTGCCTAAGTACCGTAACGACGGACATTCACCGCTCCTGTCTCTATATATGAGTGCTGACATCTTCATTACGCATTTTAACACAGCTGGTATACAGGGCAAATTAACCTCGCCCCTTTCTATCGATTTTTTTGCTTTTACTAACCCACTATTTACCCATTTGACCCTTTATGGTATCTTATGAGCTTAAAAGAGGATTTGGCTGAAAGGGGGCGGTAATGTCCCAGTATGAATTGAGAGATAAACCACTGCCTTATAAAGTTTGGGGGCAAGAGCATATTGACGACGGTTCTCTTAAGCAGATGGATGCCGCCATGCGTTTACCTATTTCGGTTGCAGGTGCGCTCATGCCAGACGCGCATGTGGGCTATGGTTTACCCATTGGTGGCGTTCTCGCTACAGAGAATGCAGTCATTCCTTATGCTGTTGGCGTCGATATTGCTTGTCGTATGCGCTTGTCAATCTTTCCTGTCTCTCCCCATGTCATTGGCCAACGGGTGGGGCAGTTTGAAAATGCCCTTTGGAATGAAACCTGCTTTGGTGCTGGTGGAGAGTGGCCAGCTAATAACCGAGCCGAACATGAAGTTCTGGATAGTCCAGATTGGGAAGCGGCAAAATATCTCCGCACCTTAAAAGATATTGCCTACCGCCAACTCGGCACCAGTGGTTCTGGTAATCATTTTGTGGAGTGGGGTGCTTTCATTCTCGAGAAAGACGATGAGCAATTGGGATTAAAATCAGGTCAATATTTGGCCTTGCTCTCACATAGTGGTTCGCGCGGTGTTGGCTATAAAATCGCCAATCATTACTCTAAACTTGCGCAACAGCTTCACCCCCATCTGGATGCTTCGGTTAAACACTTGGCTTGGTTGCCGCTCGATTGGCATGAAGGGCAAGAATACTGGTTAGCGATGGAATTAGCAGGGCGTTTTGCTGCAGCAAACCACGAAGTTATTCACAAGCGTGTGGCCAAAGCTGTTGGTCTTAAGCCCGCTGCGACTGTGGAAAATCACCACAACTTTGCCTGGAAAGTACAATTGCCAGCCCCTGCGGGTTTTGCAGAGCGTGAGCGCGAAGTTATTGTGCATCGTAAAGGCGCAACACCAGCGGAAAAGGGGCAGTTGGGCGTTATTCCGGGGTCAATGGCAGACCCTGGCTTTGTGGTGCGGGGAAAAGGCGTTGTCGATTCAATTTATTCTGCGGCGCATGGGGCTGGCCGTCAAATGAGCCGAAAGCAAGCCACCAACACCATTACCAAGACAGAACGAGACCGTTTATTGCAAGAACGTGGTATTATTCTGCTGGGGGCCGGCTTAGATGAATCGCCACAGGCCTATAAATCCATCGAAGACGTTATGGCCGCCCAATCCGACCTTGTAACGGTGGTAGGCCGTTTTGAACCTGTAATGGTTCGTATGGATGATGATATAAAATGGGGGCGTAAGTCTAAAAAGCGAAAAAAGCGCAAACGTCGCTAAAGGGCATATACATGGATTTTTCAATTGATGAGCTGATTGCTATCTGTATTTCCCGCCAAGTTGAAGATGGAGAGGTGCTAGCACAAGGTATCAACACGCCGTTGGTGATGGCGGGATTTATCCTTGCGCAGTGCACTCATGCACCCAATGTGCGCTTTGCTTCTGCTATAGGCCAAAGTATTTGCTATGAATGGGCGAGTTTGGGCGTTGGGCGTATTGAAGACCTCTGGTTAGCTAAGGGCTTAATGCATACAAGCTTTGCTTCTGTTGCCACAGAACTTTTACCCGCCTATAACCCGAAGGAATTTTTCCGTCCAGCTCAAGTAGATGCAGTTGGCAATACAAATAACATCGCTTTTGGGCGGGATTATGCCCACCCACGTATGCGCCTGCCCGGTACTGGTGGCATCCCCGATGTAACACCATACTCTTCTCATATTTACTTATATGTGCCACGTCATTCTCGTGTTACATTCGTGCCAAAAGTGGATTTTATCAGCGGTTTAGGGCATACTCCTGAGCGTAAACGTGGAACAGGCCCGCTTTATTTGGTTACAGATTTGGGGCAATTTGATTGGGCGAATGGACGTATGCGACTGGTGTCCTATCATCACGGAGTTACCATAGCGCGTATTCAAGCGAAAACAGGTTTTCCCTTAGAAATAGCCCCTGACGTTCATGAAACCCCACCACCTTCTGCAGAGGAAATTCGCCTATTGCGCGAAGATATTGACCCGCTTGGCGTGCGCAAACTGGAGGTTTTGAGCGGGGCTGCTCGCAAACAGTTATTGCGCGACATCCTCGCTCAAGAAAACGCGCTTTAATCTTGGGTGAATTGCCACATAGCCAGCGTCCTAAAACGGTCTTCTGGGCTACCGATGAAGCCGAGTTGTATGCCTTCAACATTTTGCGTTACTGCATAAGTGTATAAAGGATAGTAGAGCGGTAGCGCTATTGCTCGCTCGGCAAAAAGCTCTTGGAACTGGTGGTAAAGCATACTACGGTTAATGCCATTAGCATCTGCCCGCGCTTTCTCCAATACTTCGCTGATGCGACGGTCGTTGATGCTGCCATAGTTTAGCCCGTCTGGATATTGCCCTTGATGCCAATAGGCGTAAACATCTGGGTCAGCACTCAATGTGAGTTCCACAATAGCCGTATCGAATAACCCGTCATCCAGCCGCTGCAGGTATTCATCCCGCGCGGCTTGCTCTACACGCACTTCAAGGCCTAGCTGCGACCACTGTGCTGCAATTTCCTGTGCAATAGCAACTAGTGCGTCATCATCTGGCACGAGGATATTGAAGCTGTAAATAAATCCTTGCGGCAATGGCGTTGCTGTCGGTACAGGCGTACTTTCATCCCCTTCTTCAGGCGTTTGGGGCGGCTCGCCATACTGGATATTGGCCTCTCCTAACATCAACCGCGCCGCATTAACATCCGTTTGTGGCCAAGGGATATTGGGGGTATAAGCCCATGATTCGGGCAGTAAGGGGCTATTGGCTGGAATAGCTTGGTTAGCTAAATTGCGTTCAACAATAGGCGCACGGCTTAATCCTGTCACCAGCGCTTGCCGCACCCGCTCTATCTGGAAAAATCGCTTGTCGCCTTCGTCCCAGTTAAAAATCAGTACCCCAACTTGCGGCGCAATCGCCGTGTGAATATCGGCATTCGATGCGGCTAAAAGTCGTTTGCGCTCATCGCGGTTTCTGGCTGCTAACCCATTAACTTCGCCACTGTTGAATGCGTTTAACGCAGTCTCAAAATCGGGGTAAAGCATGAACCGCATACGGTCGATACTGTACCCACTCTGCCCTTCTGGCCGCTGGCGATAAACGGGCGCAACTCGTAAATCAACAGCATCAATTTGCGTACCATCAATAGTGCGGAGTGCTTCTAATTGGTATGGCCCCGTTCCGATTGGCGATAAATTAAAAGGATGCGTGGCTAGTTGTGATGCGCTTGTTCCTTGTAGCGCGTGCTCTGGCAAAATACCAATGGTTAATTGCATCAAAAAGCTTGCCAATGGCTGAGTAAGGCGGAAGCGCACAAGGTGATCATGAATGACTTCAGTTTCAACTGTTCGCCAAAAAGCCCCTAGCGCCTCATCACCGGGGAAATCTGGTGCACGCAAGATGGCCATTGTATAAGCGACATCGTTAGCTGTAAAAGGGAGGCCATCTTGCCACAACACATCATCGCGTAGTTCAAAAACATATTCACGCCCATCAGAGGAAACCGTCCAGCTTTTGGCTAAGCGCGGTACTGGTTGGCCATACTCATCAATGGCGACCAATCCTTCAAAAATCAGGCTAGTAATATCGCGGTCTACAGGGTTAAGGTTAGCAAAAACAGGATTGAGACGTTGAACTTGCCCAATGAGCGCTTCTGTGAACGTAGGTACACCACTTTGCGCTGTTGGCAGGGGGAATGGCGTAGCAATAGCGACACTTGCTGCTGTTGGGGATGGTGGTATCTCAGTTGGCGTCGCTATAGGTATTTCTGTCGTTGGGGGTATAGGAATGTCTGGCGTGGGTGTAGGCGACGATGTTGAGCGCAAAAGCAAAACGACAAAAAACAGCCCCGCTGCAATCACAAGGGCGAGAAGTTGCCACCGATAGTTGCGCATAAATTCTACCCTTTATCCCCAACTAACTGTAATAAAAAGGGTGCTCTGCCTTTGGCAAAACACCCGGCTTCGCTTAAGAATAAAGCTAAATTTATCCCAAACGTTCCGCGACTACCGAGAAAATTGAAATGGCTACAAACACAATAGCCAGACCAACTGTAATCTGGAACAGGGTTTTTTCAAGGCCACGCCGTGTACGTGAAATGCCGCCGCCAGCATCGCCCCCCAATAGGCTACCTAATCCGCCGCCTTTAACCTGTAACAGGATGAGGACAATGAGCAAAACGGAGACAATAATCGACGCGATTTGTAAGGCTGTCGCCATGTATCCAACTCCTCTTCAACTCACAAAGTGTTCGCAGTATAGCATGACGCTTGGCACTTGCAAACCCTGTCATTAGATACTGTCATAAGCCACTTTTTCCTCACTAGTGAAATCAAAAGGAGCACATAGTGAACTGTGCCCCTTTGAGTAGTCGAATGCTATGGCTTATTCGCCGTTTTCGTTCATCAAAAAGTCTATTGCTGCTTGCAGTTGCGGGTCTTCTGGGTCATCAAACCCTTCTGGCTCCCATTCAACGACAATATCTGGTTCAACACCAATTTCATGAATCCATTGACCACTGGGGCGTATCCAACGTGCGATAGTTAAACGAATACCGCCCCCATTCGATAACTCACGCACAGTTTGCACCGTACCCTTGCCAAACGTCTGTTCGCCTATCAGTGTCGCCACATCGCGGTCTTGCATTGCCCCCGCAACGAGTTCTGAAGCGCTGGCACTACGTTCATCTACTAAAACAACGATAGGCACTTCAATACCAAAATAGTTACCTGTCGCTTCAAAGACCTGCGTGTCGCCGTTGCCGAATTCTTCTGTCAGAATGATGCCATCTTCAATGAACCCGCTAGCGATGTCGATTGCAGTCCGCAAGAATCCGCCGGGATTGCCGCGCAGGTCAAAGATGAGGCCGCGACGATTATTCACATCTAATTCTTCCAATGCATCCCGTAGCTGGTCATACGCAAGTGCGTTGAATTCTGCCATCGAGATATAGGCAATATCGCCTTCCAAAATGTCTGTTTCAACATTGGGGATTTCAATGCGCGCCCGCACAATATCCACATTATAGGTTTCTTCATCTCGTAGGAATGTGATATTCACTGTTGTTCCAGATGGCCCCCGAACCCGTGCTGCCAGCTCTGTTTGATTTAGGCCGATAACGCTCTCGCCATCCACTTCCAAGAAAATATCTCCCGGTTGGACGCCTGCCTCCATCGCAGGTGTGCCTTTAAGAACGTTTACAACCTGAATTTGCCCTGTTTCTTCTAACGTGCGGATTACAACGCCAATACCCTCAATATCGCCAGATAGGTCTGCATCGAACAGCGGGTAAATTTCTGGGTTCATATAGCCGCTGTATTGGTCACCTAAAGCGTCAATCATGCCGCTGATAGCACCATCGACTAACGTAGGCACTTCTACATTGTCGATATACAAGTCTTGAATGGCATTAAATGCTTCCCAAAAAGGTTCGAATGCCTCATCAGTTTCACCAATCGTAGCTTCTCGGGGTTGTTCCGCCGCTTCGCCAACCATAATTTGGCTGCCGATAACAAATCCCGCGACGAAAACAGCAATGACTAGTAGTACCGTGTGAATTTGATGCGTACGTTGCCAAAAGGCACGTCCTGACTTCATAGAAATTACTCCAATTCTTTGGCATAGATGTTCAATATAATTATACAAGGTAAAATAGAAATATTTCAGAATCCTATTGGGAGAAATTATTTGATGAGCCTGTTGAGTGCCGAAGCCCTTTTATTTGGCTTAGCCTTAGGGGATGCTTTAGGGTATCCAACGGAATTTCTTTCACTTAAAGA
Source organism: Anaerolineae bacterium (assembly GCA_015492875.1). GTDB lineage: Bacteria > Chloroflexota > Anaerolineae > Aggregatilineales > Phototrophicaceae > S146-30. The sequence continues at coordinate 6,876 of WGEI01000292.1, forward strand.
AATAAAAGTGCGTTATGGCGCACAAGGGATTCAAGAGCTGCCCACACCCGCTTTATATACTGATGATACTCAGATGACCATCGCCTTAATTAATGGCCTGTTAGATGCTGGTCTCACATCTGATGTTGATGACCAAATGCGGGCGATTGCTCATTATTTCATTCAATGGCTAAACAGCCCAGAAAATAACCGCGCCCCCGGCAATACTTGCTTAGCCGCGACGTGCAACCTCGCCGCTGGTCAACACTGGCGACAAAGCGGCTTACCTTCAAAAGGGTGTGGTGCTGCAATGCGGGTTGCGCCTTTGGGCTATTTTTATCAGTTTCATCCCGATATGCTATATCGTGTTGCCGATGCGACTGCTATCATAACACATAACCACCCAACCGCCCGCGCTGCTGCTATTGCCGCCGCTTACCTCGTTAAACTCGCGCTTGATGGTGTGCCGCCTGAAGCGTATCTGCGAGAAGTCATGGCTTTCACTGATGGTCTAAGTGATGAATTTGACTACACTTTATTACGGGTAGGCCATGTTCTCGCGTGGAACGATGAAGAGAGCGCGCTCAATCACATTGGGCAAGGTTGGGTTGCGGATGAGGCCGTCGCTTTAGCCCTTTATTGTGTAATGCGCTATCCAGATGATTATGTCGCTTGTGTGCGCCGCGCCGCCAATTCACAAGGCGATAGCGATTCCATCGCCTGTATTGCTGGAGGGATAAGCGCGGCTCGATTAGGCTTGGAGGCAATCCCGCAAGAATGGCGTGAACGTTGTGAACGGCGAGATACCTTGCAAG
>WGEI01000293.1 GCA_015492875.1 Anaerolineae bacterium
CCGCTTGGCTGATAGGACAAAGAGCACTAAATCGCTTCGATGAAGGAACGTTTTAGCGCGTTCTTCATGTTGTTGGAAAACAGAGCCGGTGCCCGGTGTATCGACAATGGCCACACCAGCGGCACCGGTATTAGGATGTCCCCATTCACGGATACCATCTTCCCGAACAGTTGGCTTGCGAATAGGCTGTTCGGCATAGCGAATTAACTCGATGGTTTCAGTCGTTGGTGTGATGCCAGTTGGCAAAAGCTGGTCTTCTAGTAAGGCATTCACGAAGGTTGATTTGCCCGCGTTGAATTCCCCAATCACGGCGACCATGAAAAACATAGTCCGTAAATCTTGGACAATGTCTAATAAGCGGCGACGGTCTTCAGCCGCATCCGTACCTATTTCATCGAGTGTAGTTGCAATATCGTTCAGGATGCGCATCGCTTCTTCACGATGCGTCGCTAGTGGTCCTTGTAATTCGCTCACATTAGCCTCGCAATCCTAACAGAGACCGTTTCCCCAATTTACTAATTTCGCGTTCCATATCTGCCAATTTCTGGCGCGCTTCCTGCAACTTTTGCAGCTGTTCGGTGTGAATTTGGGTTTGGGCTGTGAGTAAGCGGGTTAGAGGCAATACAGCATCACGGCGCATCTGCACACCATAAGCCATTTGTTTATCGGCGGCTTCCGTCACAGCCTCGATATAGCGCGCCTGTAATTTCATCAAGCGTGCTTTATAGTTGCAGGCGATCATGCGCCCACGAAGTGGCAAAAATAGCAAACCAGCTAAACCCAGCCCAATGAGTAACGCCAACAGCATGTAAGGCAAAAATGGCTGGTCTTGCCCAACTGCAGACCAAGCACGGATAAGCGCCACCCCAAATATCAGCAGAAGGATTTCATATGTAGCAACATAGAGCAAGGTGTTACGCACTATTTGCCCTAGCGTTTCAACCTCTATTGTGCGGGCTTCCTGTTCTAATGGTTCTAGTTTTTCTCGCAATGAGAGTAAAGCGCTGCGGTCATAACTCACGGGGGCAGTAATTTGGCCAACCATTTTGGCGCGCAGGTGTTCTGGTAAATTATCGGCTTCGCGGCGAGCATATTGCACTAAATCATCCACCGCCTGCATATCTTTCCCCTCTAAGCGCGGGGCGAGGCGGTCGACAACGGTTGGCAACTCATCAATAGGGGCTAATGCTTGAAAGCGGTCAAAGGCTTGTCGTACAAAAGACACGGAGCGTACTCGGCCAAAAATACGAGTTAGGCCAACAAGCTCTAATACACCTCGACCGACAGAGAGCAAAGCACGATTAAAGCGGAAAACATCGCGAATGGCCGCACTACCCTGCTCTGCGGCTTTCTTGAAGTTGGCGGCAATTTCGGCATTAACCTCCCGAACGATTTTCTCTTGTTCGCTCTTTTGTGCCGCGATTTGCGCTTCGATATTATCGTTGATACTTTGGTAGCGGTCTAAAATCACCTGATTGGATTTCACGGCATCTAAAGCAGAGGCCGTCACAGTTTGCAGAATTTGCAAAGGCGTTTGCAATTTTTGCCGCAAGCGCTCTGCATCGGAGAGGCGGCGCAGAATATAGTTTTCTACTTGTTCTAAACCACTATCATGCCAGCGGCTAGCATCTCGTGTTCCATCGCCATTCCAAGCGGCTTTGCCTTCTTTAGCAGAAACCATCCAAACTTCTGGGGTTACACCTAAGTGTTCACGACTTTGAGCAAGCACATATTCCTTGACCGTCTGGCGCTCCTCAACAGTTAGCAAATCAGCCTGATTAACCAGAATAATGACTTTTTTGCCGTACTGTTCCAATGTTTTCAGGTATTCAACATTACGGGCGGTCATCGCCTGTGTCGCTAGCATGACCAGAAACACGAGGTCGCTACGATGGAGGAAGCGGCGTGTTATCGCTTCATGTTCCTGAAAGACTGATTCAAGGCCCGGTGTATCAACAAAACTCACTTTTTGCAGCAGGGGAGAAGGGTGGAAGAGTGTGACAGTCTCATCACCAGAGGTAATTTGCTGCGGCTCTTCGCCATAGCGTAATATCGTGATGCGGTCAGTTGTCGGTGTGGGGCCAACGCGCAAAACCTCATCGCCAAGTAAAGCGTTAATCACACTAGATTTACCAGAACTAAATGGGCCAACAAATACCATGAGAAATGGCGTTTCGGTATGAAATTGTGCATCTCTGGCCTGATGAATATAGGCCTCATCGAGATTATCGACTTTGGGCAACTCCACCAGCAAATCAGCAATTAGCTTTTGCTGTTGAGCGCGCAACTCGACATACTCATCATACAAACGGTTTCGCTGGGTTTGTGTGCTTTCGTCCAAAGCAAACCACCTTGGTTATGTCTGATAAACGCGAGTTTGATATACTCTACGTTATGTAATTTTACACATTATACAACTGAGCTATCGCCAAGGATAGATAAATCGCTTTATATGGGGATGCTATTGAGAAAGGGAACGGCACGATGCAAAGCAGCGCTGAACAGGAACTGAAACGCCAATTAGGCCTGATTATGGCTATAGACACTATTCGTGACCAGATTGACGATGGCGATGATCCGGGGCAAATGTTCGATGCAATCGCACAAGTATTGCGCGAAACTTTTGAGGCAGAAGCATGTGCCATTATGACTATCAGCGAGCTAACCGATGAAATTGCCAGTATTGCTGCGCTAGGTGTGCCGCAAGAGCAGGCCATCGCTTTATGTAAACAGGCGATGACCAAAGAAACCCCGCAAACTTTGGCAACAAGTCTATGGCCACATACATTAGGAGTACGCATTGTACTGCAAGAACCTATGCCATTGGGCGGGCTATTTATTGGGCGAGAAAGTGAGCCGTTCGATGA
>WGEI01000294.1 GCA_015492875.1 Anaerolineae bacterium
TCCTTAAAAATCCTGTTGCGGAGGATTATCAAGCGTGGCGCTATGGTGGACTATCGCTACAATCTAACCTTAGCGCCGAACAAACAGGGGAAACCTTTTACGAAGGCCTCTCGCGCAGCGAGGGCGAAGTCCTCGCAAAACAACTTCAGCAGGGGACAGCGTCCCGCGTCACAGTGGCATTCATTTTTGATAAAAAATTAAGATGGTTCATCTTGACAGGCGACGGCTTTAGATTATCCTTATGAGTGTTCGTATAAAGTACGTGCAGGAAGCTTATTGATTAACAGGCACACATTCCTCTCCACAACGCTCCTTTAGCGTTTTCGACCGTAATACCAACTACCGGCTTTATTTTGAGACCGCCGATCAATGATATAATCAATAACAACGCTCAAGGGAGCTAACAATGAATCTCTTTGAAACCTACTTGATGCAGCTATATGGGGCAAACAGCGAAACCGATGTCTTTTACGAATATGCCCCAGATACCGAAATTCTCTCTTATAAACACGCCCACTTCATCACCTATACGCAGGACGAAGTAAACGCCTATATCTTCGCGGCGCTGGATGAACAGTTACAAGGCGACATGGCCAAAACCATGATGTGGCGCGATGCCCTTTCGCCCTTAATGCAACAGGCACGCTATGACTTCGCCGAAGTGTGGGTGACGCATTATGTAGAGAGCGGCGACTACCAGCACATTTTTGGGCTGGTGAGCCGTGCCGAGCGTGTGTTGGGCGTGGCGGTTATCTTCACGATGGCATCCGTATTGCGCAATGTGATGGACATTGCTTTCCTCGATGCGCCCAAAAATTACAGCGACCTGCTGGAGAAACGGCTCAAGGAAGAAGAGGACATTTTAGAGGGCAAGCCGCTCAATCATGGCATATTGCGCGACTTTCTCGAAAACTTCTTCAGCGACAATCCGCCAGAAGATTGGGCACACCGCGCCAATTGTGCCGATACCGTTTCGCGCTGTGCCAAAGCCACGGCACACTATGCCTTGCGCTGGTTTCGGCGGGCATATCCCGATATGCTGCGGGCAGACATGGGCGAACAGACGTTAGCGGAAGGGCTACAGACGATTATCGAGGGTAGCCTAATCGCCCACCAGCTCATCTACGATACGTTCTTCGTCGATGGCGACATTATCTTGGGCAATATCGATGAGGAAGAGGCCGACCGCATCATGATGGAGATTTTCCGACGGGTGATGCGCGCCTCGCGCGTGCAGAAGCTCTATTGGAGCATTGGCGTGCCGGGTATCTCCAACTTCATTGATGACGATGACGACGATTTAGAATTAGGTTGATGACGACGGGGCTGTTCACTTGGGACAGCCCTTAACTACACCTACCCAAGCGCCCGCGCCTCGCGCTATAATCATGCGCATGATGACCACCAAACGTTTAGACGCGCTTTAGCACCCCCAACCACACACTCACCCCACACCACAGCTGATGAACCTAGCTGTGTATTTCGCCCATTTTCGCCCAGAACAGGACAAGAGGCCGTAACCATGTTTGAAAAACTCGCGTCGATTGAGGCGCGCTACGAAGAGATTGAACGCCAGATGGCCGACCCAGAGTTGGCTCAGGACTATAATCGCATCACCGAACTGAGCAAAGAGCGCTCTAATCTAGAGGAAATCGTCCGCACCTATCGCCAGTATAAAGACCTGCAACAGCAGCTTGACGAGGCGAAAGCCCTGCGGGAAGAGGGCGACCCAGAGATGCGTGAGCTGGTCGAGATGGAAATCGGCGAGATTGAGGCGCAATTGCCCGCCCTAGAAGATAAGCTCAAGCGCTTGCTTTTGCCCAAAGACCCGCGCGACGATAAAAACGTGATTATGGAGATACGCGCCGGCGCCGGCGGCGACGAAGCGGGCTTATTTGCCGCCGATTTGTTCCGCATGTATACCCGCTATGCCGAGGCGCGCGGTTGGAAGGTCGAAGTGATTGACCAGCACGAGACGGGCGTCGGCGGCTTTAAGCAGATTACCTTCATCATTCGTGGGCAGGGCGCTTATAGCCGCCTAAAATACGAGAGCGGCGTGCACCGTGTGCAGCGCGTGCCCGTCACCGAAAGTCAAGGGCGCATCCATACCAGTACCGCCACTGTGGCCGTCCTCGCCGAGATGGATGAGGTAGACGTGGAGCTAGATATGAACGATGTGCGCGTCGACGTGTTCCGCTCTCGTGGGGCGGGCGGTCAGTCGGTCAATACCACCGATTCCGCCGTGCGCATGACGCATATCCCGACGGGCATCGTGGTGGAAGTGCAGGACGAGCGCAGCCAGCTCCAGAACCGCATTCGCGCCAAGCAAATTCTTTTGGCGCGGCTCTATGAGATGGAAGCGCAAAAACAGCGTGAGGCGGTGGAGGCCGAGCGGCGCGGCCAAGTGGGGAGTGGCGACCGCAGCGAGAAAATCCGCACTTATAATTACCCGCAAGGGCGCGTCACCGACCACCGCATCGGTATGAGCGTGTATAACCTGCCTGCGGTGATGGATGGCGATATTGACCCCTTCATTGACGAACTCGCCACGCGCGAACAA
>WGEI01000295.1 GCA_015492875.1 Anaerolineae bacterium
GGTGAATACTCAATAGACCAATTGGACTTCATTATATCATAGCAGTGTCCGAAACCTGTTAGAATTGACCACAGGCGAGACAACACTATGATGGGGCAACAAAATTACACCCGCATTAAAAGATTAGGACTGGAGTTGAGATTATGCAATACGCAAACTTGGGGCGAACGGGGCTAAAAGTCAGCCGCCTGTGTTTGGGGACGATGACATTTGGCTGGTCGGCGGACGAAGCGACTTCTTTCGCTATCATGGGCGCAGCGCTGGACGCGGGCATCAATTTCTTCGATACAGCGGATGTGTATTCTGGTTGGATTGAAGGCAACACAGGCGGAGAATCGGAAACTATTATCGGTAAATGGTTGAAAAAACGCCCACGCCATGAAGTCATTATCGCCACAAAAGTGCGCGGGCGCATGTGGGACGGACCCAATGGCGAAGGCCTCAGCCGCCATCACATTATGCAAGCGGTGGAAGATAGCTTACGGCGGCTACAAACGGACTATATTGATTTATATCAGGTGCACTGGCCAGATAATGAAACTCCGCTCGATGAGACCTTAGCCGCGTTGGATAGCTTAGTGCAGAGCGGCAAAGTCCGCTATATTGGGGCGAGTAATTATCCAGCATGGTTGCTCATGAAGTCACTATGGGTGGCAGATGTGCACCGTTATGTTCGGTTCGATAGCTTGCAGCCGCACTATAGCTTACTCCATCGCAAAGAGTATGAACGGGAATTAGCAGCCACTTGTGCTGACCAAAACATTGGCGTTATCCCCTATAGCCCGCTGGCAGCAGGGTTTTTAACGGGCAAATATACCCGCGAAAACAGAGAGCCAGATAGTACACGCAGCGGCAGCGGCCTGATACAAAGACTTATCAACAACGAGGATGCTTATCATGCGCTTGACGTGGCATTAGACATAGAAAAAGCGCATAATGTACCCGTTGCGCAAGTGGCACTAGCGTGGTTATTAGCGAAGCCGACTATCACCTCCCCCATCATTGGGGCGCGGACGGTTGAACAGTTGCAGCAAGTCGTAGGGGCTTGTGAAGTTGAGCTGACAAGTGGGGAAGTTGAACGACTTGATGAAGTAACGATCATGTTCTAAGCGCAATGAAGAAGCCGCCCCAAAACGCGGCGGCTTTTTGCAGCTATTCGTCGAAAAGCTCTCCAACGCTGCGGCCTTGATGCGCGCGTAAGACAACCTCAGCTAACATAGGAGCAACAGAGAGCACCGTCATATTCGGCAAAATTTTATCTTCGGGGATAGGTATCGTATTGGTGCAAATAATCTCCCGAAAATCGAGCGAGGCCAAGCGCTCATAAGCCACATCAGTGAGGAAAGGGTGTGTGAAGGCGAGGTAAATATCCTGCGCGCCAAACTCTCGTAGCAAGGTGACAGCATTCACGACACTGCCAGCGGTATTCACTTCATCATCAACCAAAAGCACATTACGCCCCTTTACATCGCCCACCACAGACATAGCACGGGGGCGCTCGGCATTATCTTCGCGGCGCTTCTCAATGAAGGCCACTGGAGCATTGAGTTTGTACGCCCAGTTGCGAGCTTCTTTGGCAAAACCCAAATCAGTGGCGGCGACAGTGAGGTTTTCAATCTGCAAACCAGCCACATAGTCGCTGAGCAAATGAAAAGCGGTCAGAGCATCACCGGGGATATTGAAGAAGCCCTGAATTTGGCCTGCATGTAAGTCAATCGTCATATAGCGGTCTGCGCCAGCCGTCTCTAGCATATTGGCCAGCAGGCGCGCGGTAATGGGGACACGGGGCTGGTCTTTTTTATCGGAGCGACCATAGGCCAAATAGGGCACAACGACATTGATACGCCAAGCTGAATCGCGCTTAAGCGCATCTATCATGATGAGCAGCTCAAAGATATTCTCGTGCACCGGCGAGGCCATTGTCTGCACGATATAAACATCTTTACCACGAACGCTCTCTTCAAGACGAATAAAGATATTCTCGTTGGAGAAGGTCACCCGCTGATAGCGCCCACAATATACATCATGATAATCAGAATGTTGGCGAATATAGGCAGCTATTTCTTCACCTAGCGATGGCGAGGCTGAGCCACTGAACAGCGTGAGTTCGCCAAAGCGGTTAATCGCGATATGGCGATTATGGAATGCTTTTGTGCCTGGTATTTTCTTGCTGGTTGATGGTTCTGTCGACATATTCCCCCTGCCCACTATGCCTTCATCTGTTGAGTTTGCAACAATTCTTGAACAGCCCCTTGCGGGTCTAGCTCTCGTGTTTGAATGCGCTGGATGAGCGTTTGTATCGCATCCTGCGAGATGTTACGAAGTAAATTCGCCAGTAAAGCCTCTCGCAAGCGCTCGTACAGTTCAACTTCAATATGGGTGCGCTCTAAAGCCGCAAACAGGTTATCTTGTTGCAGGTGTTCACGGTGCTTATGGATTGCATCGAGCAGTTTATCAATGCCCTTGCCTTCAATGGCCACAGTTTGGACAATGGGGGGTATCCACATTGCTTCATGCGTATTCGATGTCAGCGCTTCGACTTCTAGCAAGCGCCCATGATGCGCCACGAGTTGGGTACGGGAAGCAGGATGCCCCATGCGCAACATCGCATTGAGGCTTTTCACCGTATTCAATGCTCCGGGACGATCGGCCTTATTGACGACGAGCACATCGGCGATTTCCAAAATACCCGCCTTGATAGCCTGAACATCATCACCCAACCCTGGCGCCTCAACAACGAGCGTTGTATGGGCGGTACGAACAATATCGACCTCACTTTGCCCAGCCCCCACAGTTTCCACTAGAATGATGTCAAAGCCCGCAGCGTCCATCACGCGAATAGCATCTCGTGTCGCACGGGCTAAACCGCCAAGACTACCACGAGTTGCCATACTGCGGATAAACACGCCGTCATCGCCAGATAAATCGCGCATGCGAATGCGGTCACCAAGAATAGCCCCGCCAGTAAAGGGGCTGGTGGGGTCTACGGCGATAATAGCTATGGTTTTCTCCCGTTCGCGGAAGGCTTTTGCGAGCGCATTCACCAGAGAGCTTTTGCCCGTACCCGGCGCGCCAGTGATGCCAATGACCCATGCTTTGCCAGTATGGGGGAAAAGCGCGGCAAGCGCGGCTTCAACCCCTTCGACTTCATTCTCTACATAGGTCAGTAAACGTGCCAATGCCCGCCGCTCTCCCTGTAGCAATCGTTGTACCAATGCCTCCATGTGCATTTACTCACTTTGGGCTTTTACAGCATTTTCGATATATTCGACAATCTCTTCAGTGAGTGTGCCCGGCCCGAAGATGCCATGCACACCCATCTCTTGCAGAGCAGCACGGTCTTCATCTGGGATAATGCCGCCCACCATGATGGGGACATCTTGCAATCCCGCTTTGTCCATCTCCTCGCGGATACGGGGAACAAGCGCCATATGAGCGCCGCTGAGGATACTCAAACCAACGACATCTACATCTTCTTGCAATGCAGCTTCAGCAATCATAATCGGAGTTTGGCGCAAACCGGTATAAATGACCTCATAGCCAGCATCACGCAATGCGCGCGCAATTACTTTTGCGCCTCTATCATGCCCATCAAGACCGGGTTTGGCGATTAAAACACGGATTTTTCGATTCATTATGAGCGACCTTTACACTCTTTGGATTGTGACACCAATAGCAATCACTAACATTATAACATCTCAGCAATTCAAAGAGGAATCAAACCAAAAGATTAGCCTAAATATTCGCCTATATGGACAGGGCTATGATAAAATTGAACAGACGAACATGAAAGAGGCTTGAAGCAAGCTATTTGATAACGAACGAGAAGCGGAACTTATGAGTAGCGCATCCACAACCGGAGAGAACAATGTGAGCATCGCCCAACCGATGCAGGGCTTTAGCTTACGGCGATTAGTTTACTATGTACTGTTAGCCCTGAGTGGCGGCGCAGTCATTGTTTTCGTGGCATATCTCAGTCTAGCCTTAGAATGGCGTAGCCACCCCTTCTTTGGCACGATGGTCTCTTATCGTGCCGTTATCGACGCCGGGCGGCCAACTAGCGGGGAGGCTTGGCCGGGGCTAGAGGCAGGGTTACGGTATTTAGACCGCATTATCGCCATCGACGGCATTCCCCTAGCAGAAGACCGACAAGACAACGCCACAGCAATCGCAACCTATCACAATATCATGATCAACAAGGAAGTTGGTGAGCGCATTACTGTAACAGTAGAGCGCTATGCAGATGTGAATGATATTAACGTGCCTTATTGCGAACCTGTAGGCGATGGAGTTGCGATTTGTACCGTTTCTTACATTTTGCAAGATTTCCCCGATGGCGATTTTCTCGCTTATTTCATTTTGCCTTATGTGGCTGGCCTTATTGCATTTGGGATTGCCATTGTCATTTTACGGTTGCGCCCCACAGAGCCAATTGCGCTTATTGCCGTACTGGCAGCTATCGGCCTGTCGGTATATATGACGGGGATTTTCGATGTGGGCA
>WGEI01000296.1 GCA_015492875.1 Anaerolineae bacterium
ATCCCTGCGTTGGTAGCGGTATTGGCGTTGGAATTCCCACCATACTTCGAAAAAGGCATCTTGTTCAATGCGTTGGCGGGCGTTGATGATAATTCTGCCGGCGAAAAGTGCGCGTTCCTCACGGTGGCGTTGGCGGCGGCGTTCAGATTTACCGTTGAGGCTTGTAACGGCGAAAACGCGCTGAAGGATTTGTTCATTAGAGGCAATATGTGCGCGCCATCCCTTCTTACTGTGTTCAACGAGGCCTAATGCTTGGAGTTTGCGGAGGCCATAATTCACTTGGTTGATGGAGAGATTCGTGTAGTCACGCCAAAAACTCGGCATACCCCACTGGCTACACGAAACCATCGCAAAATACAAATCAAGCATCCCCAAAGTAAGCCCACCTCGCTCACACACATCAAAATTGAAAACTGTCACACTGTTCAACTTCCATTGGGGGGGCTTTTCTAATGTAACACTTTTCAATTGCTGGAGAAGCTTATCGGTAAAACGCCATAAACCAGCGCTGCTCAGCTTATCATTTCCAGAGCGTTGGATAAAACCGTAGTGTCGTAAGCGTTTTAGCGCCTTTTGTACGGTTGTTGGGCTAAGATGAGCTAGCTCTGCCAATTCGCGCACACTAGCCCTAAATACGCCGTTTTCGTTGGTATAGGCTTGTGCACGTTTTACAAGTGCTAGCATTGTTGCTTGGTCACTGTTGGCTGTTCTGCCGCTCCACTGATATGTCTTCACAAAAATTAAGATTTGCTGCCAGATTTCCGCGTCTTTATTGTTTGTTCTAGTTACATCGTTTTTTGAAAACGGCCTTGATGGTCCACGTGGCTGACTATAAGCGCTGTTGATGGTTCGCCGAACTTCGTCTTCTGGCAAACCGCTTCTCATGGCTGGCTCAGCGAGTTTTTCCCACGCTTGGTATTTTGTGTAGCCGCAGCCGGCCATGTCACACGCGGCCTTGAACAGGCGGTTGTTCCGCTCGCCCTCTGGCACCGCGTGGCCGCGCTCAATATAGTCCTGTGTTTCGTAGCAAAGCGGTAGTGCCGGGCTTTTGATGGTGAGAGGCAGGTTGGTGAGGTTTACTGGCGGCGGGATAACTTTGAGCAGGATTTGCTCGCCATTTTTGTCATGTAACCAGTTGATCATGTCGGCTGTGACGAGTGGCGGTGTGGCCCCTTCGCGGATGTGCCATTGGTAGATTTTGCCGCTAGGATGCAGAGACGGCGGTGCCAACACGTAGCGGTTGTGCCCCCGAACCTCGACGTTGGGAATAGTGCCCGTCTCGATGTTCTCGATTTCTCCCTCAATACAACGCAGGTAGATGTGACCACCGCGCGCTGTTTTCACCGCCCAAATGGGAATGTGGCGCCAGCGCATAGCGTCAATATGGGACGCGAAAGTTTCTTCCGTCTCGCAGTCGATGACGAAGAGATTATCGCTGGTGCGTCCACACATCACTGCGATGTTACAGTTGCCGACGAAGGCGGCATGAAGGCCATACTGCTCGTCAGTGCGATGTAAGCGTGTATATTGCATCATCTTCCAGCGATAGCCGCCTTTACGCCCTAGCGGCTGTGGGAAGACATTCAGTCCTGCGTCGTACAGTGTTCTTGCTGTTTCTTGCGTTGGTGATTCGACAACACCACCTAGTATTTGTCGGGCTGATCGTGTAGACTTACTGCTGCGATTTTTAGCCCAATTTCCAAAATTGACTTGTCGAAATGAGGTATTATGCGGTATACTATGTATCGACAAACCAAGTTTGGAGTTGGTGTTGTCTGAAGGCAGTTTGGCCATTTTTCACCTTCGCCTTCAACTAGAGGGTGTCCGTGTCGGTACGGGGTGTGACACGGACATCTTTCTTTTTTATTGGCCGAGCTGCTTGATAGAGGTATCATTCAAGCCAATAATGTAATCCGTGTTTCCCCGTCAAAGACACAGCCCCTGACGGATAAGAAAAATAGCTCACTATAATTTAACCACTAATTCCCATTCTCGGCAAGTATTCTAGCATTGAAGTTTGATAAATTCGCACAAAGCTCTTAATTTTTCTCCTCAATTTTGGCTTTTGTAAGCATTTTTGCCGCCTTTTCCCCTAAAATGAATGCTAATGAGATAGCGTTTATTGAAAATGGAGCGTGAGTATGCAACGCTGCAATTCGTTTTTCGGGGTGATATTTGCGTTATGGGCGATGCTGCGCCCGTTGATTATGTTGAGCGTGATACTCGTATTTGCGGCGGGGTTGGTGATTGCGCTGGCAGATGGCGCTTCGTTTGTACTCGCGCGGGTTGTTTGGGGTGGGGCGGGGCTGCTGTTGGTCATCGCTTCTACTCATTACGTCAATGAATATGCCGATTATGAGACAGATGCCCTGACACAACGGACACTCTATTCTGGTGGCAGTGGGGCGTTACCGTCTGGCTATGCTCCGCGTTGGGTGGCGTTGGCCGCTGGTCGGGTGACGCTGGGGTTGGGTGTCATTGTAGTTGTGCTGGCTGTGGTGCAGGGGGGATTACCCGTAAGTTTGCTCGTCATTTTGCTTTTGGGCGCGGGGGGC
>WGEI01000297.1 GCA_015492875.1 Anaerolineae bacterium
ACATCTATCTCGATTAACCCATTTTCAGAGGGGCGTAAGGCGACAGGTTTACCGTTAACCGTTGCCTCCCATCCTGGAAAATAAGCAGTTTGAATGACTAATGTGGTTGGTGATTGTATTTGTAACTGAAAAATGTCTCGTTGCGAGGTATGTTCAAGCACCGTTGCTTGGCGGCTAGCGCTAATTTCATTCAATGGAAATTTATTAATTTGCCCCAATTGGTAACTATTTAATACAAAGCGGTTTGGTGGTAAATCGGGCGGGATTGTGAGGGGGATTTGGCTTCCTTGTGGCAAAACAGCAACACCAAACCCTTGTTGCTCATAGCGGATTTGCGCTTGCGGGCTATAGTCATTGCTACTCGCTGGCCATATAGGTCCCAGCCATACGGTGATTGTGCTGCTCAAAACCATAATCAGCGCAAGGCCAAAGGCTGTCATTGGAGGAATGCGGAAACGCTCCAATGCGTAAATAGCGGCACTTCCTCCTACAGCCAAGCAGAACATGATTGGACCTAACAACCATACTTGATTGTCGAAAGCAGTTAGTCCTAGTACACAGATGGCAACCCCAAGCAGTAAATACACCCCCGCGAAAGATGCCCGCCTCCATTGGCTGATGATGCCAATAATGCCCAGAATGCTGAAGACAATGGCGGCAACCCCAAGCCGTAACTGGGGCGTGGGGATTAACTCGCTGAGGTCTACCTGCTCCATAGGTTTAAGCAGTTCAAGCGCATTTAATCGTAGTATCGGCGCTGCCTCTGGTTGTGAAAACCAATTTACTCGCTCATATTCTCCCCATGCTGGCCACCAATAAATTGCCGCAATACCAACACCTGTCAACAGCGCTATGAATACTGAGAACCATGGAGTTTGACGGCGTTTTACCCATTTTCGCCATAAACATAGGGTCAGGATGAACACCATGCCCGCGATAGCATTCAATGGATGGGTGAAAATGAGCATAGCTGTTGTTAGGGCTGCACTGAGAATATCGAATGGGCGTTGAATATCAATTAAACGCCCAAAAGCCCATAGCTGTAGTGGTAAGAGTGCATGAGCGGCTACTGCTGGCATATCGCCTAAGGCATAGGGCACAGTAAACCCTATATATGGGCTTAGTAAATAAAGCCCTGTTGCGAGAATACCCGCTTTCGGAGAAATCCAGCGGGCGACAACGGTATAGGTTGCCCCTGCCGCTATAGTAAAGGCGATAACATAGAAAATACGAATAGCCAAAGTTGTTTCATTGGTGAAAAGCGTTTCTATCACAGCCGCACTATATGGTGCGCCAGGGGGATAATAATTAGGTATAGGCGCGCCATATCCCCCTGCGACATGCGGCGACCATCTAGGATATAGATATCCCTCTCTCAGCGCATTAGCATAATCGGCTGTGCGGTAAGCATAATTTTCCAAACTTGTCGTTCGAGGAATGCTATTTTGCCAGATGAAGGGCCAAGTGACAACTAATCCTAATATCAGAGAGAGCAAAATCCCCCAATCAACACCCCGTCGTGCGCGTTGCATCCATATTGGAAGGTCTTGGGTTTTAATTGCTATCTCGTTCATATGTTTATTGTACTTAAATCATGTTATTTTAATTGAAGGCAGGCTATTGTTTTGTCTTGATGGTAGTGCTATGCTTGCCTCATTATCTTGAGGAATAGCGATGACAAAAATAGCCATTCGCCCTGCCACTACCGATGATTTAACTATCCTAACACAGCTATGGCAAGAACATATAGCGCTTATCTCCCAGACCAATCCGCGTTATACCCCATCCCTAACCAACCAAGAATGGCAACAGCAAATGATTGATTGGCTTGCTAATGACCAATGTCAAATTTTAATCGCCTGTGATGAAGAAAATATCGTGGGGTATATTGTGGGATGGCTTCAGGATGTTGTACCTAGTTTGCCATTTCGTTCATGCGGTCTCATCACAGAATTAGTGCTCGATGCACATGTATATCATGGGGGTGCTGCCCGTTTGCTCGTCGATGGTATCAAGGCGTGGTTTGTTGAGCATCAAATTCAACATATACTGACTTATGTGCTTGCTCATAACGCGACCCAACAAGCTTTTTGGCGGGCATTGGGCGCAACCGATTTTGTGAATATTATGTGGATGCCTATATGATAAGACCTGCTCGCCCCAATGATGCAAAGGCTATCGCATGTTTGTGGGATGCGTTGGTTCGCTATCATCACAATTTAGACCATGCACTCCCTAAAGCCGCCCCTGATGGCCAAAACCGCTATGCCAGCTATATTCAGCGGCGCTTGCGAGACCCCGATGCACAGATTTACGTGGCAGAGAGCGTAGAAGGCTTGCTTATTGGCTATGTGTTGGGCATGATTTTAGACCTCGTCCCAGAGACCTTTGAGCCAGAGCGCGGTGGCTTTCTCGCAGATATTTATGTCATGGAATCTTATCGCCATCAGGGTATTGGGCGCGCTTTAGTTCAGCAGCTAATGAACTGGTTTAAGCGAAATGGCATTCAGCATGTTGAGTGGTATGTTGCCACAGAAAATCAATCAGGTCGCAGGTTTTGGGAATCTATCGGCGGGCGTGAAGTCATGATAAGAATGCGTATTGAGTTGAACGAGGAAGGTAAAAATGACTGAACTTATTTATCAAACTGATAGCTATGTTAAAGAATTTGACGCCAAAGTATTGAAAGTTGATACTGAGCAGCATGGTGTCTATTTAGACCGTACTGCATTTTATCCCGGTGGCGGTGGCCAACCCTATGAT
>WGEI01000298.1 GCA_015492875.1 Anaerolineae bacterium
CCTGACCTCTACAGTGCGATTGTAGCGCTCTCCCAGCTGAGCTACAGGCCCTCAACAAGCGGCTGCATTGTAGCGTTTATTGCGCTTGCTTGTCAAGATTGAAAGATAGCGGCAAAGTTCATATTGTGTACAGACACTAGGGCTTCTGTACATTCACACCAAAAGTTACGAATGTAACATGACAGAACGGCCTGCAAGTTGTTATAATCTATCTAGTTTGTGCTATGGCTTTACTATGAACTTCTTTTATCTTCACAGAACCATGCCCCGACGCGGGCATTCTCTGGTTAAATGGTTTGAAAGGTGATGTAGCCTTGACCTCGCTCGTAACAACTGTCACAGAAACACTTCGTTATCGTGGTGCCATCGGTCAGTGGAGCTGGGTGCTACACCGCATCAGCGGGCTTGGCGTGGTACTCTTTTTGGTGCTACACGTCATCGACACCTCATGGGCGGTGTTTTATCCAGCGGAATACGTTCGGGCTATTGCTGAATACCAGTCCCCCCTGTTCACCATCGGGGAATTTGCACTGGTAGCGGCAGTGGTCTATCACGCGTTTAATGGCTTGCGCATCATCATTTTCGATGCCCGTCCAAACTTGTGGAAATATCAGGGGCAGGCGGCATGGGCAGTATTAATTGGCACGGTCGTGCTGTTAGTGCCAGTCTTTTTGCTCATGCTCGGCCATGTGCTGAAATTCTACAATTCTGGACGTGCGATTTTGCCACTCGGTGAAGTGCTGGCCGGTCAGGTACGTTTTATAGTCGGGATTGCGGTTGCGGTCATCGCGGCCATGCTCCTCAGCGGACTCATTGGCTTGGTGCAGGGCGGCACAACGGGTGCAACCCGCCAACGCGGTAGTAAACTAGAGCGCTTCTGGTGGGCGTTTATGCGCGGCAGTGGGCTGATTATCATCCCGTTGGTATTTGGCCATCTGGCAATTATGCACATCATTCAGGGTGTGTTTGACATCCAATTCACCGAAGCAGCAGCAGAAGCTGGCATTTTCGCCGCTGGCGCTGTTGGGCAAGGCGCTAATGTAACCGGCACAGCGGTTGAATTCGTAGCAGACCGCTGGAATACGCTGGTGGCAGGCGTCGCTGTCTGGCGGGTTTATGACTTTGCCCTGCTTATTTTAGTTGTCATTCACGGCTTCAACGGTTTGCGCTATGTCTTTACCGACTACGCTGGCAATGCTTTTGTCAAACGCGCCTTAGTCTATCTGACGATTATCGGGGCGGTGGTGCTACTGGTTGTTGGTGGTGCTGCATTGCTACAAAGCGTTGATCAAACGGCAATTGAAGAAGCTCAACGCGCTTATGAAGCCCTACTCCAATCGTTGCGCTAAAAGGCAAAGCGTCCGATTTTCAGTAATTGGGGGCTTACTCAGAGAAAGGTAGCAAAGATTCATGCCGACACATCAGTTTGACGCGATTATTGTTGGCGCCGGTGGTGCGGGTTTAATGGCAGCGTTGTATGCTAGCAAAGGCGGGGCGAATGTCGCCGTCGTCAGCAAGCTGTATCCTACCCGTAGCCATACTGGCGCAGCTCAGGGCGGTATCGGCGCTGCGCTGGGCAACTTGGAAGAAGATAAACCCATCTGGCACGCTTATGACACGGTTAAAGGTGGCGACTATCTAGCCGACCAAAATGCGGCAATGGTGCTGGCAGAAAACGCCATTGATGCAGTGATTGAGCTGGAGCACATGGGCTTACCTTTTGACCGTACACCCGATGGGCGGATTAGCCAGCGGCGCTTTGGCGGTCATACTAGCAACTTTGGGGAAAAAGCTGTGCCCCGTGCCTGCCACGCCGCCGACCGCACAGGTCACATGATTTTGCAAACGCTATATCAGCAATGTATTAAGCAACAGGTGCGCTTTTTCGATGAGTTCCATGTGGTAGACCTCATCATGAACGACGGCAAAACCGCCGGTGTTATCGCCGTAGAGCTGAGCACTGGCCAATTGCACGTTTTCCACGCCAAAGCCGTTATGTTCGCCACTGGTGGCTGGGGGCGTGTTTGGAGCGTGACCAGCAATGCCCATAGTTTGACGGGTGACGGAGCGGCCATTGCACTGCGGCGCGGTATCCCGATGCAGGATATGGAGTTCTTCCAATTCCACCCCACTGGCATCTACAAGATGGGCATTCTGATTACAGAAGGCGTTCGTGGTGAGGGCGGCGTTTTGCTCAACCGCCATGGCGAGCGCTTCATGGAGAAATACGCGCCCAACATTAAAGACCTCGCCAGCCGCGATGTTGTCAGCCGCGCGATTTACCTAGAAGTGCGCGAGGGCAACGGCATTAACGGCAAACCTTATGTCTACTTGGACATCCGCCCGGAAACGGTGAACCGCTACTTTGCCGAAGCTGGTGACAGCCGCCGCATTGACCGTGAGTATGTTGAGAAGAAATTGCCAGATATTCTGGACTTCTGCCGCACCTATCTCGGCGTTGATCCGGTCAAAGAACCCATGCCGGTACAGCCAACCGCGCACTATGCGATGGGCGGCATCCCAACCAATGTCAATGCAGAAGTGGTGATTGACGCTGATTGGACTGTCGCCCCCGGTTTGTATGCTGCTGGTGAGGTGGCCTGCGTCAGTGTGCATGGCGCAAACCGCTTAGGCACGAACTCGCTAGTTGACCTGATTGTCTTCGGGCGGCGCGGGGGTATGGCCATTGCGGATTATGTCAAGCAAGCCGATTTCGTGCCGCTGCCAGATAACCCCACGGCGGAGATTGAGGCTGAATTAGAGCGCCTGCGCAATAGCAAAGGGAAGACAAAGCCCTATGAAATTCGCCAACAGATGCAAGAGCTGATGATGGCTAATGTAGGCGTCTTCCGCACTGAGGAGCTATTACAAGGCGCGGTGGATGGCTTGAAGGAGCTGCGAGAGCGCTATCGCACCGACCTCATCGTCGAAGATGGCGGTATGCAATTCAATACCGACTTGCTGGAAGCATGGGAATTGGGCTGTATGCTCGATTTGGCGGAAGTCACCGCATTGAGCGCGCTCAACCGCAAGGAAAGCCGTGGCGCGCATAGCCGCGAGGACTATAAACAACGCGATGACGAAAACTGGATGGTGCACACATTGGCCTACCGTGAAGGTAGCGATGATGATCCAAGCTATCGTCTGGATACCAGCAAGAAGGTAGACCTCTCGCTGGCGGAAGAGGATGAGCGCTTCAAACCTAAAGAGCGCGTTTACTAGGTTAATCGCGGGGCGGGCTTATCGGGTTCGCCCCTTCTACTGGCAAACAAGTATTAGGCGAAACGGGTAGAAATCATGCAAGTGACATTTAGAATTCGCCGTTACAACCCCGAAGTCGCGGGGAAGGACAAACCCTACTGGCAAGAATTCACGCTCGACGATGTCGAACCCACCGACCGCGTTCTAGAGCTGTTGCACCGTATTAAGTGGGAACAGGATGGCACGTTGGCGTTACGTCGTTCTTGTGCGCATGGCGTGTGCGGCTCAGATGCGATGCGCATCAATGGTGTCAACCGCTTGGCCTGTAAGGTGCTGATGAAAGATGTGGGCACAAAAATACAGGTAGAGCCGATTTTAGGCCTGCCTGTCTTGAAAGACCTCATCGTAGATATGGAGCCATTCTTTGAGCATTATCGCTCAGTGATGCCTTACTTCGTCAACGATGATCCGCCACCAGCAGATGGGCGCGAACGCCTACAATCGCAGGAAGACCGTGAGAAGTTTGACGACACAACCAAGTGTATTTTGTGTGCTTGCTGCACCACTTCCTGCCCCAGCTTCTGGGCAAATGGGGAATATGTGGGGCCGGCAGCCATCGTTCAAGCGCACCGCTTCATCTTTGATACGCGCGACCAAGCCGCCAAAGAGCGCCTCGATATTTTGAGCGCGCCCAACGGCGTTTGGCGCTGCCGCACCATTTTCAACTGTACCCCCGCCTGCCCGCGTGAAATTGAAGTGACACGGGCGCTGGGTGAGGTGAAGTTAGCCATCCGCAAAGGCTCGCCAGAAGGTGTCATTAAGGTTTAGGCTGTAAGGTGTTGTATACTGAGGGCGTCCGCACGATAGGACGCCCTTTTTTGTTATTTCGAGGTGATGATTGAATAACGATTATTTTGATGATGACATTGATAACCACATTATAAATTTCCCCGTTGCCGCACAGGGAGAAGATGAAGAAGAACTCGTATGGACGTGGCGGCGTGTTATTTACCTGATTATCGCCCTGTTGATGATTGCGGTCTTCCTCTTCTACACCATCAGCCCCTTATTGGTGCAAAGCCGCCGTAACCCCCATCCGCCTATCCCTACGCCAACGCAACCACTGAATAGCATCTAACAAAAAAGGCGAGGAGATGAGCCTCGCCTAATTGGTACGGGTGTTGGTGAATTACGCCATCACATGTTCATTACGTTCGCCCGCAATGACGCTGAAGACAATACCACCCTCGCCCAAATCAGCGATGATATGGTCACCGGGCTTAGCACCACCTTCCAGAATGGCCATAGCCAGCGGGTCTTGTAGCTCTCGCTGAATGGCGCGCTTCAGTGGGCGAGCGCCAAAGACGGGGTCATAGCCGCGTTCTGCCAGATAGCGTTTCGCCTCATCGGTCAACTCTAGTGTCAACTCGCGCTCTTCCAGCAGCTTCTGCAAGCGCTCTAGTTGAATATCGACAATGCGCTCGATATGTTCTAGCGTCAAGCTATGGAAGATGATGATTTCATCCAAACGGTTCAAAAATTCTGGACGGAAGACATTATCAAGCTCCCGCATAATTTCTTCACGTAGGGCGTCTTTATCAGCATTGGGGCCAGCCTGTTTAATGAGGTGGCTGCCAACATTGCTCGTCATGATGATGACCGTATTGGTGAAATCTACTGTACGGCCTTGACCATCGGTCAGGCGGCCATCATCAAACACCTGCAAGAAGATATTGAATACTTCCGGATGCGCCTTTTCAACTTCGTCGAAGAGCACCACGCTATAGGGGCGGCGACGCACCGCTTCGGTCAATTGGCCGCCTTCTTCATAGCCCACATAGCCCGGAGGCGCGCCGATAAGCCGCGCCACGCTATGGCGCTCGCCATATTCGCTCATGTCAATGCGCACCATAGCGTCCTCATCATCGAAGAGGAATTCGGCCAATGAACGCGCCAGCTCCGTTTTACCAACGCCCGTTGGCCCCAAGAACAGGAATGTACCAATGGGGCGATTGGGGTCTTGTAGACCGGCGCGGCTACGGCGAACTGCAGAAGCCACCGCACGCACGGCATCCTCCTGCCCGATAACGCGCTGGTGTAACCGTTCTTCCATGTGGAGCAACTTCTCAATTTCGCCCTCTAGCAAGCGAGACACTGGAATGCCTGTCCAGCGAGACACAACATGGGCGATTTCATCGGCATCAACCTCTTCTTTGAGCATACTCATGCCATCGGCACGCATTTGCTGGATAACCGCTTCACGCTCTTGGAGCTGTTTTTCCAGCTCTGGAATTGTGCCATAGCGTAGGCGGGCAGCCGTCTCCAAATCAGCCATACGCTCGGCCTGTTCAAGCTGGATACGCGCTTCATCAAGTTGGGCTTTAATTTCGCGTATCCCTTGAATGGCCTCTTTTTCGGTTTGCCAACGCGCCGTTAACGCAGCATGTTGCTCGCGCAAATCGGCAAGTTCAGCTTCAATCATCTTGAGC
>WGEI01000299.1 GCA_015492875.1 Anaerolineae bacterium
CCTCCATTGAATGCACTGACTTATCCCTTCATTGTGGCCTGTTCAGCGAACATGCGCAAGCCTATCCCCAGTAAAAATAAACAGAGCGCCATCAACAGGCGCCCTGTAATAGATAATTCGGTAGAGATTAACGGTAAGTGCCGCTACTCCAAACATATACTGCTGGCCCAGTCTCTATATCTGGAGAGTTGAGTTTGCCTTCAAACTCTTCCGCAACCCAATTAAAGAGCCAATACGCATCTGTAATTGCCAGATTGACACAACCATGACTGCGGCGGTAGCCCAAGCCATCGTGCCAGTATGTGCCATGTAGTGCGCGCCCATCATCGAAGAACATGGTCCAGGGCACCTCTTCCAATACATAAAAGTCATCACCGGGCGTGCCCCATGACATATCCGTGCGCGTGCGCCGATAGTAAATATGGAAAATACCCTCGTAGGTTGGCCAACGGGGCAGGCCGCTACTGACCAGTGTGGCGAAAATCGGGCGTTCCCCTTCATATGCGACCATTGTTTGCTCGTACAAATCAACGCTAATCCACTTTTCGGTATCGACATCCGCCGGCTTCGGAATGGTGATGACTTTTGCTACGCTGGTTTGGTGCACCCACTGGTTGACGCCAATTTGATACCAGTTCCAATCACCAACGGTCTCTGTGGCGAAAATGTTCACCAATGTATAGCGCCAGATAATGGATTGGCTTTCATCAGGTTCTCCGCCGGGTTCTTTGCTGGGATAGGCGTTAACCAACATCCAAGCGACGGGATAAGCCAATGGCTCTTCTGGCAGGAAAATGCCCGTGAACGAAGAAACTATATCATTAGCTTGTTCTAGTTGGCTGATATGCGCCCATTCCCCAGTATTGATTTCCACCCATTCGCCTTCTGTGCGCAAAGCCGTGACGAAGTTAAATCCCTCATTAACCGTTCGTATGAGGTTGCCATTGGGCGCGTCATAAACTTGCAATTCGCCGATAACACGCCAGTACCAACGGTCATGTAACAGAGATTGGTCAACCTCTAGTTGGGTGAAGTTGGGCATTTCATAAGCGTCAATCACTTCTGCCGGTAGGCCATATTGCGGCGCAGCCGCCACTTCGATAATGCCACAATCGCCACTGTCACAACTATCTTGCGCACTGATAGGTATTGCCAGCCCCAAAAGTGTGAGTAAGGTGAATAGTAAAAGACGGCACATGATGATCTTCTCCGTTATGCCTGCTGATGCTATTGTACCTTAACATGTTGGGAAATTCGTTAGTTGCCCGCCGTCATACCGCTGCCCTACGCAAAACCTGCGTTTTATTACGAGGCAGTTGTGCGTTTTAGCTTTTGTGCCTAATAAAAACAAAAGTGGATGTCGGGGGATTGACAACCACTTTCTCCACAGAGGAGGTATCGGGGGTTACCTATACCTGCTTGCTTAGGTTTTCACGATGGCATTTAAAAATCCGGCTTCACTTGGGGGGAATAAGTGCCATCGTTTGACCTCAAAAGTAATGATGCAGTCTATCTTTGTTAGACGCTTTCCTCTTTACTTTTTTCATATTTGAGTATAACACATGATGTTGCATTCCCAATAGCCCCTAGGTCATATGACTTTGGTACTATTAATCCCCCGTATTTAACCGTTTTTGTGCCGCCTGCCCTCTCTTACGGTGTATTGCTATTTGGGTTATACTTGTTAGCTAGGAAAAGTTTTTCGGGAAATAGGGGTTTTATGAGCAACGATTCAGAATGGGTTAGCCTGCGGCAAGCTGCCGAGATTTTAGGCGTTCACCCTGCGACGGTTCGCAATTGGGCTGATAAAGGCGAGTTGCGTTCGCGCCGTACACCGGGGGGGCATCGCCGTTTTCTAAAATCCGATTTATTGCAATACACACACTCTCAAGAAGATTTACAGCCGCTTGAAATACAAGTCATTATTCAGAATGCGCTTGGCCAAACGCGGATGCAAGTCAACGATGGTGAACTCGCTAATTTGCCATGGTATAGTGCAATGAGCCAGCAAACCCGCCAGCGGCTGCGTGAAGAAGGGCGACGCGTGTTGGATGCGCTGCGCCAATATATGGCACAAGGTGCGCCAGAAAGTGGCCTTTCTATGGCGATTACACTTGGCAAAGATCTGTCTCTTATACA
>WGEI01000300.1 GCA_015492875.1 Anaerolineae bacterium
CCCCAGAACATTGAGCACAGGCGAGAAAAACGGGAATTGGAGCAATAAATCGTGTCGCCAGAAAATCTCAACAATCACCAGACCATAGCTTGGCGGCAGGTAGGAACGTTCCTGCTGATTAGTGAGCGGGAAATTAGGCAAGTTCACCAAAGCTTCTACTTCCGCCAAGTCCCACTCTGATCCCCAGCACATCACATCAGGGTTATCAATACGATGCTGGCCAAACCAAGCGAAACCACGTTGGTATTCGCGCGTGCCGAAATCTGCACCAGCTAATTCCATCGGTAATGGGGGTGAATAGTTAAAATTCCCGTTCGGGTTGGTGGCATCGGCGATAAAATCGAAGGGGTCACGTTCAAAACCAGTGTTATAGTCCAGAATGTTGTTGTTCGTATCTACTGTACATTCATTAGCGTTGGTAGGATAACGACCAACTACAACAGATTGGAAGCCCGCACCAATACGTCTATCTGGTGGAACAGCTCCATCGAAGGCGCTGAAATCATAAGTGCGGCGGAAGATGCTGTTGTAGTGGGCTTCACAAGCAGCATCAGTACAAGTACCTGCTGGTAATTTAGACAAATCCCAGTTATCGGGGTCGTCATTATTCACCGTCATTAAGGCAAAGGCAGAGACAACAATATCATCTACCCCATTCTCCCGCAGGCGTAAGGGGTCCATGGAGTTTAGCATATTACAGACGATAATGTTGTAGTAGCCAAGGTCGCTATCAATCAGGGTAGCACAGGCGCTGCGGAAATTTGCAGAAGTGGCATCGTTAGATGGGTCAGTCCAATATTCTGGTGGACTTGTTCCCGGCACTTGTTTATTGAACATGATGCTGGCCGCGTTATTCCATGCCAGAGGGCCTTTATCGCCCGTCAAAATAGCGCCACGGCGCGCACCAACGCGCGAAACCTCTAGCAAGGTTTGGTAGTTATTCGCATACCAGCCAATTTCAATAATACCAGCCACAAGCATAATCAACAGTGGTGTAATAAACGCCATTTCAAGAACGCTTTGGCCGCGCTCTTTACGGCCATACACCGCTGGCGTACCATCTAAAATCTGGAAAATTCTCTTGAGCAGTGTACGCATGGTGTGCCCTTCACCATATAACAAACAGAAAGAAGACGGACACGCCGCCTAAAAATACCTTGTGATAATACCATAATAACGCAACACAGGCGGAGAGAATGATAGGGTTTTGTCAACAAGCATTAAAGGCCGACTACAGTCGACCTTTAATCAAGGGAAAGAGGCTTTTGAAACACTAACTAAGGGACTTTGCGGCTATTTTTAAGGCAACTCTATAACCACGCCCATGTCGCGAAATCACAATGCGGGGGTGTTCTGGGTCTTCTTCTATCTTCATACGTAGATTGCGAATATGGTTGCGGACAAGCGCGGCGTTGCCTACGCCCTGTGGATACTGCCAAACATGAACGAGCAAATCTTGAATAGAATGCCATCCTTCACCAGATGTACACATATAGTGGAGCAAGGAAAATTCAACAGGGGTTAGGGTAATTAAGCGGCGATGTAATCGAATTTGATAAGTATCAGGGAAGAATTCAATGGTATCCGAG
Source organism: Anaerolineae bacterium (assembly GCA_015492875.1). Taxonomy (GTDB): domain Bacteria; phylum Chloroflexota; class Anaerolineae; order Aggregatilineales; family Phototrophicaceae; genus S146-30. The sequence continues at coordinate 1,590 of WGEI01000300.1, forward strand.
AAGTTTTCCAACGCTTGGGCAACTTGAAGGCGTCTAAAGTGCGCTTTAATACGGGCAATCAACTCACGGATAGCAAATGGTTTACGTAAATAGTCATCGCCGCCGGCATCTAAAGCCCTTGCAGCACTTTCTGGGGCAGATTGCCCGGTGAGGAAAACAATTGGGGTATCTCGGAATTTGGGCATTTGCCGCAATTGCCCGCAAAAGGTAATGCCATCCACCTCTGGCAATCCTACATCTAGCAGGATAAGGTGAGGATAGACATTATCTAATAGGACTTTCGCTTCTCCCACACAACTAGCAGCAAAAACCCGATACCCCTCATTTGACAAGAGCCGTTGAAGTAATTCCAGAATAGCGGCATCATCGTCAACAATGAGAATTTCATACATAAGTCGCCACCCACTTCGAAGAATAACTATTACTAGTATAGTTGCATAACCTAGGGTTGTGGGAGCAACGTTATGAAAAATTTATGAATTTTTATAACGTAAGATTACCCGGTAGACGAAAACATATAGCCAACACCGTGTACGGTACGGATATATTTCCGCCGTGGATTAAGCTCAATTTTGGCACGCAAGTTGCGAACATGGGCACGCACAAGGTCTGGATCGCCGGTATTTGGCGGGTAATCCCATACGGCTTCTAAAAGCTGGTGCAAAGTTTGTGCTTGATCCACATTTTCCATAAGATGGCGCAAGAGGCGATGTTCGGTAGAAGTCAATTGAATGCGCTTGCCCACCACTTCGGCTTGATAGCTATTTGAATCGAGAACGAGGTCGTCAATTTCCAAAATGGCGTTTGATGCGACATCGCGCATACCACGCCGTAACAGAGCATGAACACGCGCCCTCAATTCAGATAGTTCGAAAGGCTTGACCACATAGTCATCGCCACCAGCATCAAGACCATTTACAATATCGTCTGTACTGCCCTTAGCCGTAAGGAAGAGGATGGGCAGACGAATATAGCGGGGGTCTCTACGGAGGCGGCGGCAAACTTCTAAGCCATCAATGCCTGACATGATAATATCGAGGATGAGCAAATCTGGCGTTCGTTCTGCAAGGATATCTAACGCTTCTTCGCCTGAAGTAGCAAGACCAATTTCAAGACGTTCTCGACGTAATACACGCTCTAAAGTGCCTAAAACTTCGGGATCATCATCCACAGCAAGAACATAAGCCATCTTTTACTCCAATAAACTCAAAAATTAAATTAATGGTTTCGTTCTATTATAACCATAGTTGAAACTTTCGATAAATGGGCTACTCTAGTTCCATATCATGCAACTCTGACCATGGCACTACGGGAAGAAAAATAACAAAGTGAGCGCCATGACCGGGCACGTCCTCTAAATCAATACTACCGCCAACTTGCTGGATAACTTGGGTACAAATATGTAGCCCCAAGCCCGTGCCCTCTCCTGGAGGTTTAGTCGTAAAAAACGGCTTAAAAATTTGCTCTCGCAAATGTTGAGGAATGCCAGGCCCATTATCCCAAATATCCACCCGTAGTTGCTGGCTATCATCGAGATAAGTTGCTTTTAAGCCTATTTCTGCCTGCCTTTGTCCAGATAGCGCATCCCGTGCATTCAACAATAAATTGAGCCAAATATCTTCTAGTTGCCCTTTCACAGCTAACACAGGGGGCACAGGGTCATCAGGCAACTCGGTAATCAAACGGATGTTACTATGCGCAATATGGGTTTTAACCAGAGCGAGAACCCCTGTAATGGTGTCAATAACATCAATCGGCACGTTAGGTGTTTCTTCATCGGTAGAGCGCACAATGGATAACAGCCGCCTAGCGACGCTCGCCGCCCTTTTGCCAGCACGGACGATAGCCGCCAACGATGTGTATTCTAACGAATCTGGGTCAGTTTCTTGTTGTAAAAGCTCGGCATCAACGATAATGGTTGTTAGTGGGTTATTGATTTGATGGGCGACAACCGCAGCCAATTCCCCCATCGCAGAGAGGCGAGCAGATTGAACGAGGCGATCTTGAGCTTCGTGAAGGTCGGCTAAGCTACGCTCCAAATCATGCACCAAACTCGCATTTTCTAATGCCATAGAAGCTTGACCAGCTAAAGCACGACCTAAGTGAATTTCTCGCTCCAGAAAGGTGCGGTTGCTACGGGTATCCGCAAAAAGCACCATGCCATAAGTGCGCCCGCGATTGATTAGAGGTAAAGCCAGAATAGAGCGGGCGAACGCGCGTCGCAATAACGTAAGGCCGCCGGGCGTTGAAATAGAGCCGGATTCTCGTTGCATAATCAAAGTTTGGGCTTCAAGCATATCTATCAAATCGTCGTTCTGCGCTAAACTTAACCCTGGACCATGCCGTTCAACCCAGATACCCGTGCCCGCGCTAGCCTGTAGAATAAGAGTTTGTTGGTCATCATGATAAGTCGCTAAATCACACCAATCTGCGCCTAATATCTGGGCAATTTCATACGCATATTCCTGAGGAGAGCGGCCTATGGTGTTGGTTTGGTCTTCTGTAGCCAGCATATCAACAAGTGCTTGTAACCCAAGATGAGTCGCAGTGATCGTCTTACCTTGTGCGGGGCGGATGCTAGGTGTAGTCACGTAATAAGCGATGACAGCACCTAATGGCTCGCCATCCGTTTGCAAGGGTAAGAATAAAAAAGATTCAACGCCCTGATTGATACCAAAGGGGGGCTGTTGCTGCTCAACCGAAGCCCAAAACGGTTTTCCCGATGTCAGCGATTCATAATAGCCAGGGTGAGCTTTTAATTTGGTACGGGGGCCTCTGCCAAAACGCCAATTGGCACGACGATGTAAGGCGCGTGTGTAAAGGCTATTTTCCTCGCGCTCCCAAACCAAAATTTCCGTCCAACTGATTTTCAAAATCTTTGAAAATTGCTCACAGATGTTGAGCAGTACATTCTCTAAGGACAAGTTAGAGTTCACAACGCGGCTGGCTTCAACCAGCATTTCCAGCTCTTGTACCCAGAGCAAACTTTCTTCATGCACCCGCGCGTTTTCGAGGGCGATGGCAGCATACGAGGCCAAATCTAGTAACAGGTTTTGATGATGAATATCAAAAACATCTTCTTTTTGTTTGTTGTTAACGCCCAAAACGCCGATAGGCATCCCTTTGAGCAGCACAGGCACATACAGTAAAGAATTTACATAGTATTCGGTTTTCAGTTTCTGGGGGCCTTGCGCCCCCACTAAAGCGGGTTTGCCAGTGTAAAACACGTCTCCTGCCAAAGAATCCTCTGTACGGATGCGGAAATTCGCAGCGGTTTCTTGGTCAACGCCGGCGCGGGCACGTAAATATAGCGCACTCCCCTCTTCGTCTGGTAGGAGAAGCATCGCCTCTTCAGCGTCGGTCAGACGACGCGCTGCATCGACAACGCGCTGCAAAACAACGTTGTAATCTAAAACCTCTGTTAAACTTTTGCTGAGGGCAAGTAAGGCCTCGACCTCTTCAATACGGCGGCCAGCAACTAAACGATTGGTCTCTTGTTGTTTATCTTTAGCTGCCGAAGGGCGTATAGTGGCCACTTCTACAATCGCATGGATGATGGTTTCGCGGTCAAATTGACGAAGCACCAAAAAATCACTATTATCGCATGTGCCATCAGGGTCTAGAAGGATAATATGTTGAACGAGCCGTAACCCCGCTATGAGGCTATAGATAGGCTCATCGCCGCTATGAATGCGCACATCAATCAGCAACATATCGTAGCGCTGTAACCGAAACATATAGAGTGCATCACGATAGTTAAACGCATGGGAGAGGGACGAGGCCTCTTTAGCTAGTGCGTTATTGATTTGCTCAATTAAGTCATAATCACCTGCAACGATGAGGATATTTCGTTCAGTCATTTATTCATCTTTATCTGGTTTACTTAAACGCCGTAAGCGAGCAGATAAATCATCTTCGACATCCTGCAGTTCAACAGCGACAGTATCGGATGAGCTATCGGGCGTCTGTCCGAGCACTCGCACATATTGCGATTCAGCCTGTTCAACATCGGTGAGAACATCTCGATCAACAGCCGCTTTTGCCTGTTGCCTTGCTTGGTGCTCTTCCGCTTGTTCAAGCGCAGCCTCAAAGCGGTCTACCTGAAAGCGTAATTCATCTAATGCTATTCTATGAGCTTTCAAATCTGTGGCCACGCGCGCGCGGCGCTTCTCCGCTTTTTTGAGGCGGGTAATGAGTTCGCGGGCGGCATCAACTCGGCCTTGTGCGAGGGCAGTATCAGCATCAGCATCTAATCGTTGAACCTCCTCATCTAACTGTATAAGTTGTTGTTCAAGATGCTGTTCATGCTGGAGGGCTTGGTCAACACGCTGACGCAGTTGAAGGAGATGGGATTTCAGTTCCCCTTTTGATTTGATAGAAGGAGAACGAGATTCACCCAGTATATTGCGCAGATTAGCGCGTACAAGTACATTTAGTTTCTTTAGAAAGTCACTCATATGCCTATTTTAATCGTAAATCAGGAATTGCACCCACCATTCCATGATAACTCATAAACCGACATATTTGCCCCACCGAGCGAAGGCGAAGTTTTACCGTGTGTAGTGAAAACGAGGCATAGGCGCGGGTCATTGGGGTTATTACCGGGTATCTGGTCGGGGAAAGCCATCAGGTAACGGGCATTATGGCGGCGCATAAAGTCCCACACGGCGTCATCATCACCCAATACGGGGATAATTTCCGGAGTCACAAGGCCGGCAATATCGAGCATGGGGCGAGGCGCAAAATAACCAACTGCACCAATATCGTGGATGGCCAATAGCTCATCTGGCGGAATGTTCTCAGCAATCCAGCGTGCGGCGGTGACCATCTCCTCTTCGATAACACGGACATCAGAACGGTATACGCCCGGCCCGATACCAAGCGCAAAAACGACAAAAATCAGCGCAGTTGTTAACGCCAGCGAGCGCGTCAAAATACGGCCTAGTTGGTTATATCGCCAACGTAAGACAATATCTGATGTGCCGACCACGCCAACGACGATTAAAGGTGCGAGCACAGGAATAACATAACGCCCATGTTGGTAGGGGGCGGGCAAGCGCGCAGCATAGATAGCAATGAGCGCCAATGCCCAGAAAAAGGGCAATTGGTAGACAAACCATAGGCGACGAGAGCTTTCCCGCAGAATACGGTAAGCAAAAAATAGCATCCCGGGGATAAGCATAATTTGCGCACCAGCTAGTAAGGGGCGAACCATCTCCCAGAAACGGCGCGAAAAACTGAAATTGGCGATCACCCAAGCATTTTGCGCCTGTTTTGCAGCGGCGGTATCTGGCAATAGCCCGCCGGTTAGCTGGAGATTGAGCCAAAGATAGGGGGCGAGGGTGAGCACAAAAACAATCACTGCCGCGCCACTCCAATAGATAAGGCGGCGCATGTCTTTGGAAGCAGTGATAAGCACTAATCCCCCTAACCCAACAATGCCTAAGCCTTCAGGACGGGCTAAAGTGGTGAGGCCGCCCACAAAACCGTATATGCTCCCCCAGAGCAATTTTTGACGTAGCGTTTCATCTGGTTGTTCGGCTTCTCGCCAGATAAGCGCGACGATTAGTAGGCAAAACATGCTGAATATCATGGTTTCCATGCCGGAAACAGCCGCCCAAATTAAATGCCAGCTGAATATAATCGCTAGCCCCGACAGTAAGGGGAGGTAACCTTGCTTTGGGCGAAGGCGGGAGGCCATCCTAACCGCTATTATCCCCGCAATGGCTAAAGCGATGATGCCTAGAGCATGCGTCCAAATAACATAATGAATACCAAGCCTATAGCCCATAGAGAGCAAGACAGTATATAACGGGGAAGTAGATGCAGCACTGGGTTGCCCTGCAATAAATGACCACTCGCCAAATTGTGCCAGATTGCGGGCGTATACTTGGTGTATCCAGCTATCATCTAGCGGGAAACCACCGCCGGCAGTAGCGATATATATAACCCCTAAAATAAGGGCGGTGAGGAAGATGATTGCGTCAGTTCGACGATATGTTTTGTTGAATGGCATAGAGTTTCGCACCATTATATTCGGCAATGAGTTTCAGAAAATCGGGTGGGGTTTCAAATTGCAATGGCAGCGGAATGCCGCCATCTTCTAATAATACATAACCCACATGATAGCGGCGGGCGATTTCTAGGATGGCTTCAGGCGATTCATTGGGCAAAACAACGCCCATGCGCTTAGTGAAATAGTAAAATTGCGCAGGGTCATTAATCATAAGGCGGGCATCGGGTGGCAAGACAGCATCAACAGCAGCATAGAGCGCGGGAACGCCACTATCCACCACGCGGCCATTGCTCAGCGCAAGCCAGCTAAGGCCAAATACGATGAGCAAAAGCCCCAGAGAAAATACACGTTGGGCGGTAGGAATATGCCAATGGCGGCGGCGCTTGGCCACTATGGCAATGGCATCATCAAGCCCGACTACGCCTAAAGCAGCCCACCACGGTAAAAGCGCAGCAGCCGCATGAAACAACCCGCCACGATAGCCAGGATAAGCAAAAACAAATGTCATGGCAATATGTACAGCTAAGGCATAGAGCGCAAAGCCTCTTAAAAAGGGTTGGTTACGGCGACGCCATAGCCCAATTAACATGAGCGGCGTCATGACAACAAACCCTTCAACAGCGATGAAAGTGCCGAGATTGTTGGTCAACGCCTCCCAACGGGAAGTGAGCAATGCACTTATGCCATCAGCGAAAAACTCATCTGGAGTAACAATGGGCGGATAGCGGAATAAGTCATCGTAACTGGTAAACCAGATGCTCTGCATACCCCCAACGGGTAACGGTGTACCACTTACGTGTATCATCCGCAAGAACCACGGTGACATGATGAGAAAATAGCCAAAAGTGAATATGATGAGGGGCAATAGGCGACCGCGCCATCCCCAGCGCGCACATGGCCAAAATATGACCAGCCAACCAATGAAAAGCAGCAAAAGACCATCGTTGCGGGTAAGATGGCCTAAACCGGCGAAAACGCCGGCAAGCAACCAATAGTTAAGCGAGGATTTCCGTTCCTGAGCCATGCCAAGCATGAATAAGCAAGCAGCGCCGATAAAAGCATAGGGGGCGAAGGTATCGGTAGCACCCCAAAAGCGGGCGAAAAAACCGCCTGTCAGGGTCATTAAACCAGTGAGCCATGCATGACGGCGTGTTTGTCCTAAGCGCCACCCTAGCTGATAGCCAAGCCCTGCTGTGGCAGCCAATAAAAGGGCTAGTGGTATTTGGGCAGCCCAATAAGCAGCGGGGGCATTCAACAGCCACATCCCCGCGGCAGCAATGAGCGAAGAAAGTGGCATCCAATATAAATGTGAAGGAGCGGGCAACGTTTCTGGCAAACCAATATAGTTCCACAAGTAGGCATCAGTTAAGCCTTGACCATTCACTAAACGCTGAGCCGCGTTGAAGTGATAGAACGCATCGGTATAGCCGGGACGTTGGATAACGCCAATGGTCAACACGAAAGCGACAAGCAATGAAACAAGGGCGAAAAGCAAACCTGAGCGATAGCGCTTATCTTTGAGGAACTGCATAAATGGTCACCGCTCCTTCCGTAAAAACAGGCGTGAGATAATCGGCATCGGCGGGATTAAATGCCCCCCACTCGCGTTCAAAATCGCTGTACCAGATATAGTCCGCGCCAATCTCTTCTAGAAAATTCAGCCGCCATTCATCGCTGGTGGCCACATTGTAGAAACGGCGGGCTTGGGCAATTTTGTCATCAAAATGCACTGTTTCTATCCAATGCCCTAAAAAAGCACGGCGGCCAGTCATAGCCACCAGCTTTCCCCCACTGCCCGCGCCAGACCAATCGAAAGTTGTGAGGAATAAAGCGTAAGGCGCGGTGTTCTCCTGCACCCAGTTATAAGCCGCAACTTCATCGGGGGCGCTATAGACCTGTGCAGGCTTTACATCCGCTGAGAGTTGAACGGTATTGAAGAGGATAAGCGCTAAAGGGGCTAAAGCGGTGAATACGATATATACCGAAAAAACTATCGTTTGATAGCGCTCCGAAAAACGCGGTAGGAGCACCCTCGCCCAGCCATAGGTGGCAAGAATGGCTAACGGGGTTTGAACGCCGAGCAGATAGCGGCGTTGGGTGGGCAATGGCGCGTAAAGTAGGGCGGCAACAAGAAATAGCCAGAACAGCGGTAACCACCAAATATCATCCTGTTTTTGCCCCAACAAAAAGTGCCGCGCTCCAAAGAGAATAGGGATAATGAAGGGCGAATACCCGAAAATATAAAATAGAACATTGGGAGATGTGGTGATATTCTGGCTAATAAAGTCTGCCCAAATAGGGTCTGCTTGCATAGAGACGTACTGTGCTAGGACAACCACACCATAACCAAAGAGCGGTAGTGCTAAGTGAAGGGCACGCTGCCAATGCAGAGTTTTGGCAGAAAAAGTGTGATACGCCCCCAATAGAATAACGAGCATCGCCAAGACCGGCGCAGCATAGGGTTGAATGAAAGCATCCAATTGCAGGGCAAAGGTCATGATGGTCAGTGCACGCCAGCCACCGCCACGAGACAGCCACGCATCCAGAGCAAGGAAAGCGATAATTTGTAACAGGATAGCCATGACAAAATGCGGCATATAAATCATGGCCAAAATGGTGAATGCGTCAAAAAGCCAAAATTCAATCGGGGATACTTCGGCGGTTAACGAGGGGAAGATGAGTAAAAGCCAGCTCCAGCCAGCGGCTACTGTCGCCAAAAGAAGCACCATCCAGCGCTCACGCGATGAGGTGAAGAAGCGGGCGGCGAAACGCCATAACGCAAAAACTAGCGCGATGATGAGTATTATTCTGGCGAGATGGTAGACAAGCGGGAAGCTCAATGCGAAAAGCGATGACAATACCCCTAAGACCACATAGAAGCCTTGAACGCCGTTTAAGCCAGTATGGTCTTCATGAGTGAATAGGAGGTGATAATCCCAATCGCCGCGCGCGCCTTGCCACATTTTGGCCATATGGCTATTGTAATCCACCGTGAAACCGCCGGGAATGGGCAACGAACCGTGATACACCCAACCGTCTGGAGCAGAAAAAACGCCAACTAAATAGGGGATGGTGGTCACTATGGAGACCAAAGCAGCAAATAGCCACAAGCTGCGGGGAAATTGCTTCATCAGGCTTTCTCCTCAAGTACAACATTCCCCCACCACAAACGACGTGTCCACCACAATAAAACAGCCATAATGAAAGGTAAAGGCACATAAACCGATGGATGCTCAAATTCGCCCTCTACAGTGAGCAGGAAATGCAACCATGGCAACACCAGCAGGAAGACGGTAAAAAACACGACGAGCTGTGCGCCACGGCGATGGTGACGAACCATATAACTAAAATAGAATATGATGGCGATGAAGAAAACCACATAATGCGGCGTGGCCGTTCGGGGCGCAATCATGTGCGTTGTGAGCAGTGTCCACATAACAACCCACCAGAAGCGCTCTTTACGGTTGCGCAGCAAAACCGTATACCATCCCCATAGCATCACAACAACAAACACGGCGTTTAAGGCAAAGGTGATGATGTCGCCATAGCCGCCCATAACGCGCCATTTGCCACTTATGGGGTCAATGCCTAGCCATAGCCAATTCCCCACCACCCAAGTTGGGCTACCAATTTCGGTATAAGTTGGATATAGGCCTAGTTGATAGAGCCATTCACTGAACCAGTTTGGTAGTAGAATAAATGAAGCCGCCATCATCACGCCAAAAGTGCTGATAAAAGCAGCGATAAAACGCCAGCGTTTAACGCGCAATGCCCATAGCAAAAGAAATGGCACAATGAGAAAGCCCATTTGCGGCTTGATGGTAGAGATGGCTAAAGCAATGGCGGCAGCAGCGTCATGCCGACGGTAGAGCGCCCAAAAAGTGAGCACTTCTAGGAAATAGACCAGATGCCCCGGCTGCCCAAGTATTAGCCCGCGTGCAGAGAAATTAAAGGCAAGGGTAAAGACGATAAGCCCGCCAAGCATCAACGGGGATGGCCGCCAGCGAAAAATGTCTAGCAACAAAAATAGCGCCCCAACAAGGCAGAACTCCAGCAATACCATCCAAGCAGCAGATGCCCAAGAATAATCGACATGGACAAAAGGCCAGACAACAAAAACGGTATAGAAAGGATAGGCAAATAAGCCAGGGTCTTCGCCTTCCATAGCGGCACGGCCATAAATGCGCTCTTGAATATTCAAGCTGGCCTGTTCACTATAGGGGTCTAGGCCATCATACCAGTATGAACGCGCGCCTTCCCAACGAGACATGAAGTCGTTATGGCCAGGGAATGGGCGGGTGAGGGTATTATAGTGGCCAATCGTGAGACCAATGAAAAGCGCTAAAACCCCAACACCGATAATTAATAAGCGCGTTGTTTTAGTCACAGCGATAGTCCTCTATATCATGAGGGGCATCATACAACCATATATCTAGGTCATTGAAGCGGAATTGCCCCGCTTGCTGATAATGTTCATCCAACCACGTCAGCGTATCGCTTAAATCAGTTCTGCCAGCTGCTTCATACTGGCGCGGCGCGTCACTAAATAGCACGAACCAAATGCGGCGGGCGTCGCGCGCTGCCGATTGAATGCAAGCATTGGCAAGCAATTGCAATGCTTCCTGTGTTGGACGGGCGAGGGTATCTTCTGGACTGCCCTCGATGTCTGCGAGATAGCGTTGTGGAAGATTGCGATTATAGTAAATCATCGGGAGTGCAGAGAGTTTATTTTGATGAATAATCACATCGCCATCTTCAAATTGGGATTGAATATACTGTGCCGCCTGTTCAAAAGGCGAATTCGGGAAGCTGTTCCAAGTGTAATGATAATACAGACCAATGCCGCTGAGTGTAAAACCTATCATCGCCAAGACCACCGCTACCGGTCGGGGGAAGCCACTACGGGTAAACATCCACGCCAGTGCAATATAAAGCATTAAGGCAGAAGGCAGCAACGCCCGTTCCAGATAAACTGGTTGAATTTGGGAGACCAACCACATCAACAGAACAGGCGCGCCCGCCAGCCAAAGCGCAAAAAATAGCGGATTACGGTCACTTTCTGAACGGCGACGCGGGCGACGCAGATAAAAGATGGTCTGGATAAGCAAGAATATGACCAGCAGAAGCGCGCTCACCAAAGCAACCATCCCCCAAGGCACAGGAATATCGGCATTCAAACTCAGAAATGAGCGCGGTGCGAGCAATAAACGGGCGGCATTGGGGCGTGGAAGCCAATAGTAAGCATTGACTTTTTGTAATTGAGAAGGCATTTGCCACAGCCACGGCAAATATACCAGCAGGGCGATAGCAACGCCTAACATCAAACCATTTAGTTTATCACGACGGCGGGCAATAAAGGGGACAAGGCCAATAGCTATAAGATAAAATGCCGCCAATTGTTGGGTATACATGGCTAACGCGGCAAAGAAGCCAAACAACGCCCACCAGCGTCGTGATGATGCCGAAAACCACGCCCGTAAAAAGCAATAGGTTGTCGCCAATAACAATAGCCCCAACAAACTATACATACGCACTTCTTGCGAGTATTGCACATGAAAAGGGGCTATTGCCGTGATGAAGGCGGCAAGCAGGGCTGTCTGGCGGTCAAAAAGCAAGTTGGCTATCGCGTAAATGATGAGAATGGTGAATAGGCCTAAGATGACGCTCCAGAAACGAACAGCGAAGGGATTTTGACCGAATAACGACATCCACACATGGAGCGTACTGTAATAAAGCAGCGGGTGAATATCGGAAGCACCACCAGCTACAGGCGTTAATGTGCCATATAGCATGGCCGAAAGCCCTTTTTCTGCGAACAATACGGCGAAAGCCTCGTCATACCACAGTGTTCGTACAGTGATATTGATAAGGCGCAAGACCAACGCCAGCACGAGTATCCACAGAAGCGGATGGCGTAAAGGTTTAGCGAAATTAGGAGGTATATCTCGTAACATGTTCGCCCCTTTACGCTTGCATGGCCGCAGGGACTGGCGCTTGGCGCAAGCGCCGATAGAGCGCGACGCATAGCCCTAATAACAGGGCGGTACGCACAATCACCAGCACAGTAAATGGCATGATTAGTGCCCCAGCGATAACACCACCGGTGTCGCCTGTACGTATGAAGAGGAATGGATATTCAGCAAATGTCACTAGGCTGAGAATAATGGTGAAATAAACACCGTTGCGCGTTGGGAAAACTAGCAGGGTTAAGGGGATGATTTGCGTCACCCATTGGGGACTCCAGCCTTGCGATTGCAGGTAGAAAATCAGCAACGTAATGCTTAGAAAAGCCGTTTGCCCAATGGCATCGAAGCGGCGGGTACGGATATATACCCACAGACCAATAGCAGCAGCAACAGCCAATCGCAACCACGATGGCACAACGGCAGGATTGCCAGCAACTTCCCGCACGCCATCGGGATAAAGGTGCGTTTCCAGCGCGCCAAAGTTGCCCGTTGTATAGTTGCCATCTAAAAGCGCCCAGACGGTTTGATAAGAGGGTTTGCCCAATTGCGCTGTTAAAGAAACGGCGGTCATCTCTGCATTCTGTGCAAAAAGCGGCAAATAAGCCAGCGTGAAAACGCCAACGGCGATAGCGATATAACGGGCAGCGTGGCGAGGTGGATAAAAGCGAATGAGCACCGCAAAAAGCAGCGCGGGGATGAATTTGGCCAACGCACCGAAGGCGATGGCGATGGCAGAACGGGTTTCTTTTTTCTTTAAGAGCCAGTAAAGTCCCAATAGTAAAAATAACGTCACAAGGGAATCAAAATTCCACCACATATGGACTAGCGGGGCAAAACTTATGGCATAAATCCAAGATAGTGCTATGCCCGTTGATTCACTGTATAAATGCGCGCCTAATTTGCGAACAAGCAGCAATACACCAGCTTCTGAAACAATCATCAACAGCCCAAGCGCCATCGACCAACCTGTATAATTCACATTTTGGCCTAAAAGCTGGTATACGGAGGTGGTGGTTAAAAACCAAACGGGGGGAAACTCGCTCCACCAATCACGGAATGGCAACAAGCCCTCATCAGATAGCGCCGCGAGATTATAATGGTATACGCGGTCACCGCCAGCCCCTACCCCGCGCTCAACACCATCAACCAGTAAAGGCTGGTAAACCATCAGCATCATCAAGCGAAAGGAAACAAACAAAATGAGCAATAGGCGAAAATCGGCCAGTAGCGTATGTAAGCGCAAACGTTCGCTCATGAGGCAGCCTCTCGAACAAAGATAACGGCCATATCATCTTCATAGGCCACACGCCACTTGTCTTCTTCACGTAGGACGCGCGCCAAACCGCTTTGGGGTTCAATCACGGCGAGGCGGATATGGTATTCCTCAAAAACGTCTCGCCATTCATCGTCACCGGTAGCGACCCTTAGCCAGCGTGTCAAAAATTCGTCGCCATAAAGGTCAGTGCGGCCATCAACAAAAACAGGGTATTCAGGGGCGGCAAACATCAAATAGCCGCCCCAATTGTAACTATTGAACATCGGACCGGGTGGGCGCTCTTCGTTGAGGTATTCAGCAGCGCCAACAGGGAGAAAATCTGCTTGTGTCTCGGCCACAAAGTCAGTATCTAAAATGTTGATGGCTTGTGCCAATACGCCGAGAACAATGACAGCTGTTAGGAAAACATTCACCCATGCTAGACGAGGAGAGACGGTCTTTCTTGGGCGCAGCGCCCAGCCACGTTCAGCGAGTATATCATCAAGGTGCGACATGATAGGGGGCGCAGCCACAACTGCGAACACGGATATGTTGCGGCCAGCCAGTAACCCCATAAAAAATGTGCCGCTTACCAACACGAAATCAGACCATGATAGGCGTTTACGGCTCGCACCTACAGCACCTAAAAGCGCAACCACCATCATAATGAATGGCCATGTTTGGCGTTCATGGAAATTAGGCGAATTCCATTCTTGAATGAAATCTCGTAACGCACCAATGCTCACAGTGGCGAAGGGCACGCGCAACATATCTAGCCCATACGGATTTATCACCAAAGCAGCGGCGGAAATAAGCCCGATGATGATTAACCGCCGCACACCCGCCCAGCCGATATTATCAGGCGCGTTAGGGCTAAACATGCAGGATAGGATTTCGCCCGCAATGAAGCCTCCCATGATGATAAAACCAATGGAAAAGCCAGCATGTAAATTCCCCCAGATGAGCATGATGG
>WGEI01000301.1 GCA_015492875.1 Anaerolineae bacterium
ATATATGTTCAATGGCATGGTCGCAATCCTTTTCCCGATTTATTAGTTGATTCCTCTTATTGCGAATAATATGGAGCTTAACGATGCCCGAAGTTTTGAGAATCACTTCTGTCGAACAGCTTTATATCCTGTTAGATGCTATCTTAGAGGCAAAATTCCATGCAATGCCCAACGATAATGACATCTATGGCAGCCTTATTGTTAACGATATAGCTCAACGCATTATAAACGCTCTTATAGCCTGTGGAGAATCGCGTGAGCGATTAGAGCAAAAACTGTCGCTCGAGCGCTATAGTAAAGTGTGGGATTATAGTATTGAACGTATTTGTACAAGAAGCAAGCAATACTGGAAAAACCTAACAATTGATAAAAAGCGAGAGTATGCTCACATGTTATTTTGCCCGCTTATCATATCCGATGATCGTTTAACTGAGTTTGTCCAGCAAGTCGAAGAAGCACTTACCACTAATAGGTGGTAGCATAGGAAATGCCATGAGCGACCACACGTGTGAATTAGTCTTATCTTTTTTCTATGAACTTTTGGCTTTAGGGCGTGTTATCAAAGAAGCCAAATTTCATATCCAGCCAGACAACAAAACCCTAATGACTAACCCACATTTGGCTGAGGTTGCAAGAGCAGTAAGTGAAACATATCTTACCCATGTGTCTGAAGATGAGCAACGTAGAATTAAAAAAGCAGAGCAATTAACCCCAGATAGACGCCAATGGCACATCGTTTTATTTCATATGGTGCACTATGCGCGCGACCAGTGGTTTGAAGCAAGTGAAGATGGTAGACGACAACTAGTGCAAATAGCCTTCGCCCCTTACACCATTTCAGATGCATTCCTAGCCCTTTTCATTCAGGAAGTCGATTTGACCATTCAAGCCCTAACTTAGTGGAAGCCGCACCGCCCGCGAAGAAGGCGACTATCTCGCTCTAGCGCAGTATAGTAACTTATTTGAACAAAATTCAGCTCATTGGAGCAATAAATGGGACGCATAATCAATATTGAAGAAGATGTCATTGGTTATTTTATCTATATGTTCTTCAACTTCTATCTCGTTTTGGCCATAGCTACAACTATTGTCAATCGATATATTAGTTTTAACAAAGGTATAGCTGATATTTATTTTACTCATCCATATTGGGGCAAGTTTGTTGGACTATTCTATAATCTGCGACTATTTAATTGGGTGAAAAGGGAAAATGTGAAAATCGTTTTTCTACTTATTTATCCATTGCTGGATACTTTAAATTTCTTGCTGAGTATGCCCTACATTATATCTCATTGGGCTAACAGCACAATAAAACTGGATATATTTTTACATGCAATTATCTGGCTTTTACTTGCGCGAATAATTTGGATGAACCGAGAGCTAAAAATACTTGCGCATAAATTAAATCAAGAGTAGCAGCTATAGGTGCACGCGCCCAAAACGAACGTTATCAACACACTGAGCAAAGCCGACAGTCCCCCCTCCCCCCAACCACCACCACTGCCTTCCTCTCCTGTTTTGGGGCGTTACATGCTAATTGCCCAACAGGAAATCAATCGTATCTTAGGGAGAGAGTAATAAATATGGCTTATGGCGACTGGCAGAAAATTCTGCAGGAATATCACGAAATACTAAAACACCCAACAAATCTCGTAGCTAAACAGCAGGCAACCGCAATGTTGCAGCTCATTCCCCAAATACAATCCCTGCTAGTTTATGAAGAATTCACGCCAATGACAAGCCTATCTGCACTTGTCCTCAGCGTAAAACCACACTTTCATCGTGTTAGCATTTTTTATTGGCAAGAAAAGTATCATGTCCAGTTGTACCATAGCTATTATGGTATCGAACAAGAGATAGCTGTTACACAAGTAGTGGACGTTATCGCTCCTTTGAAAATGTATGTGGCTAAACTGAAAAATGCCCCCGCCAGAAATGCACCGCCTCGTAAAGGTGCTGGGTTTATCCAACTACATGCACCGAATCTGCCAAATATCGCAAAAAACATCTACGAAACCCTAGTGTATATCAGCGATATTTACCCTAACTTCAGCGGGTGGTTTGATAGTATGAAACGCCCGAAGGGGACGAGGTTATCATTTGCACCACCGTCGGCATTGCGCGCGTTGTTAAACAATTGGGAAGACACGGCACAAGGAATAACACACATATTGCATTGCCAAGCGTCTTCAGAAGCCATATCAAGCTATCTATACTTGAATATCCGCGCCAAAACACTTCACCCCCATGCTGATTTCATTGCCTTTCATCACCTTGACATGCTCTCATCCGAAACGCAGGAATCACTACTATTGAAGCTCATCGATTTATGGCAACCCCAATATGCTTTTCTAATGTCTCCTGATTTTGAACAGCATCAATTAGCACACGGCAACTTGCTTCATCCTGTTGGCAATATCAATTATATCAAGCAACAAGCATCCACTCCCCCAATAAGCAGCAGCGTAGAGCCTTATAGTAAGGGTTATCTTGTTCGGTATCTTGGTGAGGACATTGAATCCTTTATCCAACAAATCCGTCAATTGCAGGTATAATCCCCCCGCGAAGAAGGCGACTATCTCGCATTAGCGCAGTACGTGGCTATGGCCGCGGCCTATGCCAACCAGCTAGAAGCCCGCCTGCCCCAGCCAGACACCGCGCGGTGAGTCGCCCTTCACAGAAAACCTATACCTTCATCATCAAATCTCCACATTGCGCCCTACAATGGGATTAGAATATGTCATTGAAAGGGGACAGCAATGCAATCACGACGTTCTTTCCTAAAGCTCATCGGGCTTGGGGGGCTGGTGCTTACCTTGCCACCATATCTTAATGCGCTAGCCCAAGCGCCACCAGAAACTCAATCCATCTCCATACGCGCCTTACTCGGCCATTCGCCCGCTGATAACGTCCTGAAGCTCTTCCGCGCCGCAGTGGACCCTGTGCGCAATCGTGTCTTTGTCAGCGGCATCATGACCCCGCATATTGGCATTCTAGACGCCGACAGCGAGCAATGGGTGGGCACAGTCAATAGCGGGTTTGACGATGGCAACGGGCTGAAATATCTCTACTATGATGCCGCCAACGATTGGCTTTTTGTTTTTAATAGCACCAATCGCACTTTGCGCACAATAGCCGTCGCTGATGATCGCATTACAGGGGAAACGCTATTAGAAAATGTGGGCGTGGGGCAACTTATCCCACATGGCGAGCGCGGTGAATTATATAGCGTCGTCGGCGCGGATGATGGCTTTCGCATCTACGATAGCCAAACCCTCGCGCTCATTCATAGCGATAGCAGCATGGGCAATACCTTAACTAGCTTGGCGCTCAATCCCGATGGCCAAACGCTTTACCTGCTCGACGCTATCAGCCCGCGCATCATTCACTATGACCTGAATACCCGTAGCGCCGCCCAGACTATCCTGCTTGATTTACGGCGTCCGCGCCATTTCGAGTACGATAGTGTGCGCAACCGGTTTTACGTCGCGGTGCCACCCCGCTTTATCGCTGTTGTCAACGCCGACGGGCGTATTACCAACCAACTGCCTATCCCATCCGATGGCCAACTACAAACTAGCGCCTACAATCCCGCTACAGATAGCATTATCACCCTACAAACAGAGCGGCCTACAGAAGGGCGTGTTGAGGGCATTGGGGGTATTCTGCGCGCCTATGATGCCAATACATTGCAACAGACCAACGAACTACGCTTCGGGCGCAAGGTACATAGCATCGCGCTTAACCCACAAACAGGGGCGCTCTATTTGCCCAATGGTGATGCCTCTGTCGTTTGGCGCATCAATGCCCAATATGAAGAGGCTACCGCCATCCGTTTAGGCGATAGCATAGAGCAAGTGCTGCTTGCTCAAGGTGGACGCTATCTCTTCATGAATAGCCGTCTCGGCGGGAACTACCTCATGCGCTACGACGTGACGAACGGCCAATTAACGACGTTCCTCGCCGGCACTTGGCCAATTCCCATCCGTCTGAACGATAGCGGCACACTGCTTTATGTACTCAACTTTTGGGATAGCACCATCACGCTCTTCGATAGCGCCACCCTAGCAGAACTAGGCACATATGGCTTTGGGCTGCCGCCCGGCTCAACTGACCGCCTGCCCGATTTCGTCCTCGATGACGCCAACCAGCGCGCCTTAATTGGCTATCCAGAATTCGCCCAAATTGTTGTTTGGGATACGAACATCCATGGCACCACCACCACCATCGCCGTAGAGGGCTTAGAGGCTGGCACAAACGACGGCGGGCCAGGTAATTTACATGTGCAAGCCGCACCCGATGGAGGTTTGTTCGCTTACATCGCCAAAACCCATACTCTATTACGTTATGACAGCGCCTATCGCCCGACAGGTGCGGGAGAGCGTGTACCGCCCATCACGCGCAACATGCCCGATTTGCTCTATCTCGACGCTGCACTAGGGCGCTTATTCGTTGGCCCCCATGAGTTTGACATCTCGGCCAATGCGTTCAGTAGACGCACCCTCGCCAGTGGTACACGTATTTTTTATCATGATGAGGCTATCTACTGGGCGAATGGCATTGAGGGCAATCAGCATTTTGTCGTGCGCCTGAACCGCCAAACGCTAGCAGAAGAGCTACGCTACGATTTAGGTCAAGTCGGACAAGCGACGCCCAGCTATACTTATGACCCAGCGTCGCGCCTGCTCTATGTTGGTTATATGACACAAGCGCGCGTTGATGTCATTTCGGTTAATGCCTAACCTCGCAGTAGGCCGATGCGTCTTCTATCATTGGCCTACTCAATGCACTTATCGCTGCCCCGCATCCTCATCCTAGCGTGCTACAATTTTACCCAAAGAAGCGCAAAACGATGGGAAATGAAAGTGAATATTGGAGAAATTTTTGGTTTATTCACAACACCACTAGTCTCAGCTCTTGGAGCAATTGTGGTTATAATTTTCGCTGCGCAAAGATTAGAGATTGATGCCCGTGAAACTTTTTTAACCAAATAGCCCAAAAGACAGATATTTTTAATCGAGCGCTGCATTGGGCATCTCAACCGAAGTATACAGTCGCGTTTTTCCCAAAGCGAAAGCACGAGAATAAAGTAGAAGACATACAGCAAAATATCCTACTCGAAAAAGCAGGAGGCTATCTATTAATCATATTGAGTGTATTTAATTTGTGCTTAACGATGGTAAATAATCCTGAACTCAGAAACGCAATCATTTCACTTCCAGTATTCCTCTCTCATTTATATGTTTTGTTCTGCTTGCTCTATACTTTGAAAAGCATAGAGAAGTTGATGAAATAAATGGCTGGCCGCGCAGGCCACGCTCTCTCCAGAAACCGAAGCCGTCATCGACCAGCTCTACTGGCATTTGGGCAACCTCGCCCTCAGCGAAGCCATGGCCATTTGGCTCACCAACCAAGAGCAGGCCGACCTCGCTTACTATCAGCACCTGATGTATCAGGCCAAACGCAACGGTGACGCCCCCACCCTCATCAACATCGCCCAACAAGCCAGCGCTTACTTGGCCAACGTCAACGCCAACATCCAGCAGCGCCAGCAGCAACAAGCTGCCGCCACACTGCTGGGCAACATTGTCAAGGGCATCATCAACTTTGTTGGCGGGGTGGTGGAAGGTATTGGTAAACTATTCAACAGAGGCGAAAAAGAAAACACTGCCCCCACGCTGAGCGACAAACGCGGCGTCTATCGGCCAGCTGGCCAGCTTTTGCGTGGGATAAGACATGTTAGTTATATTTGCCATACAATACAAGTGTAACGTGATATTTATGTAACTGTTCAGAAAAAGAGTAAGGGAAGTTACATGCCACTTTTTATCTACATTCTGGCTTATCTTTTCACTTTTACAACCGCAGGTAGCCCTGACTCGATTTACATCAGAACAGACCATGCTATCTGGACTTTTGATATACAAACTCTTGATTACCAACCATTATTCTCTGTTGGTGAAGAAAATTTGCTGATGAGCGCGGCTTTTGATGAAACAAATTTTTACTTTGTCGAATACACTATTGAAGATATACGTTTAAATCATTACTCGATAGAGACGGGGGATATGGAGACACTTTTGCGCATGAATCACCCCACCCTTCTCTTTATTACTCCCCCTCAAAATGACGTGCTCTTTATTCAATCATTCAATGTCGAGCAAATAGATGAAACCGAATCATGTCTCTTTGACTTGATTTCTAGAATTTGTCATGAAGTTGCTATAGAAGGATTTTCGACAACAGGTTTTTCATGGCTCAGTGAAAATCGCTTTCTTATCCGCAACTATAATGCTCCCGATAAATTAAGCTTCAGGGTTTATACCATACGCTCTGACTTAAGTGTTGTGGAGCAATCTCCTTTTGAAATAAATACGGCTAATACCACGCTTTCACATGAAGTTTTTCGAAATAGCCTGCTGCTCTCATACCAAGAAAATGATTATCAGATAATTTCGTCCTATGATGTAACCACCCAAGCCAGTTTTGAGCTTTTGACCATTCCGTCTAATGCAAATATGACTCGAATGACACTTTCACCAGACAATTCTTCATTAGGATATATATTTGATGGCCAGCTTTTCATCAACGATTTAGCGTCAGGAGAGATACAAATCACAATTGATAGCGTCTCAAACTATATTTGGACTGATGATGAAACCATTGTTGCGATAACCGGTGAAACCCCTTATATCTATAACATAGTAGTGGCCAATGCTAATGGCGACATTATTCATACAAGCAGAATACCCCTAGTCACTCAAACCGCAATCCTCTGTTCTCCAACAACAGGCCAATGCTAAAAATTGCTCATTAAAGAGGGGGTAAAATGGTGAAATCTGAATCAAAATTAGGGGAAAATATGACTGACCTAAAATTTGCTGTGATGAAAAATTTATTCTACAAACTAACAATAATTATCTCGATAACTATAACTCCATATTTCCCTATAGGGGTATGGCTGAGTCGATTCCATATAACC
>WGEI01000302.1 GCA_015492875.1 Anaerolineae bacterium
CGACTGACCTTAAATTAGTTTTATTACAAGAACTTGTAAAGCATGACAGAAAGGATGTTATCCCTAGCGCATGTTTTAGTGTGCTAGGCTATTTGTGCTATGGCAAAACCTAAGTTACGTATTATCCCAATTGGCGGTCTTGGCGAAATTGGCAAAAATATGACCGTCTTTGAATTGGGGCGCGATGCAATCATCATCGATACCGGTATTATGTTCCCCGCGAACGATATGCTCGGCGTCGACTACATCATCCCCGATTTTCGCTATCTACTAGAGCGCCGTGATTTGCATATTCATGGCATTTTCTTCACACATGGCCATGAAGACCATACCGGCGCGGTGGCGCATGTTGTGGATGCTTTTCGCGGTGTGCCTATTTATGCAACGCCACTTACCGCAGGCCTGTTAGAAGTCAAGCTACGTGATGCTGGCCTCATCAACGAGACGAAAATCAATGTTTTTAAGGCGGGCGATGTCTTAAAGGCTGGCCCCTTTAAGCTAGAAAGCTTCCATGTCACCCACAGCATTCCCGATTGTGTGGGCTTTGGCATCAATACTCCGCATGGCCTCATTGTCCATACCGGTGACTACAAGTTTGACAATACACCAGTAGATGGGCGCAAGCCCGATTATGCCACTTTGGCGAGCTTTGCCCGTCGTGGTGTGAAGTTGCTGCTGGCAGATAGCACCAATGCGGATAAAGCGGGTTGGACGCTCTCAGAATCCGTCGTAGAAGAGGCGTTTGACCGCGTTTTCCGTAAGGCGAAAGGCCGCATCATGGTGGCCACCTTCGCCTCGCTCATCTCCCGTGTGCAACAAGTGGCACATGTCGCCAAACGTTACCAACGCAAGCTCGCCATTGCTGGCTATTATGCGTGAAAATGTGAAGATGGCGCGTGAACTGGGAATTCTCGATATTGACGAAAATATCTTGATTGACCTCAGTGACGCGAAAAAATTACCCGCTCATAAAGTTGTCATCATGGTGACAGGCTCTCAAGGTGAACCGTCGGCGGTCTTAGGGCGGCTATCGCACGGGCGGCACCGCCAACTCGATGTTGAACCCGGCGATACAATTGTCCTCTCATCACACCCCATCCCCGGCAACGAAGAGATGGTCTATCGTACCATCAACAAGTTGTTCCAGCGTGGGGCAGAGGTGATTTATGACCCTATTGAATCAGTGCACGTCTCCGGCCATGCCCGCCGCGAAGAGATGCGCTTGATGATTAACCTCGTGCAGCCGCGCTACTTTGTGCCTGTTCATGGCGAATTGCGCCTCTTACGCGCTCATGCCCAACTGGCGATTGAAACAGGCATTCCAGAGAGTAACGTCTTCGTCATCGAAAATGGCATGGTGCTAGAAGTTGATAACTACGGCGTCCGCTTAGGTGAGCGTGTGCCGGGCGGCTATGTCTTTGTTGATGGCAGCGGTGTTGGGGATATTGGGCGCGCAGTCATTAGAGACCGCGAAATTCTCGCCCGTGATGGCTTTATTGTGGTTTCGGCTCTGGTAGACCGCCGCACTGGTAAGTTGCTTGGCGAGCCACAAATTATCTCACGCGGGTTCATCTACCTGCGCGATGCCGATGCTCTGATTGAGCAAATACGCAATGTCACAACCAGCACGTTGCAGTCGTTGGCTTCGCAAAATGGCCGACGGCGCGAAAAGCTGGAAGAGAACATCAGTCGCTTGCTTTATAACGAGACCAAGCGCCGCCCGATGGTGTTCACCATCCTCAACGAAGTATAAAAGTTATGCGCCTGTTATCTAGCAGGCGCTTTTTTATACAAAAAGCCCCGCATCAATAGGCGGGACTAGCAGCATACAGATGTTTATTGACATTAGCCAACTATAGCGCGAATTCCTTCAAAACACGGCGCGCGATGATCATACGTTGCACTTCGCTCGTGCCTTCACCGATTGTCATTAATCGCTGGTCACGATAAATGCGCTCTACGGGATACTCACGGCTATAGCCATAACTCCCGTGAATTTGAATGGCGTCGTGGCACACTTTTTCCGCCACTTCGCTGGCTTTCAATTTGGCGATGGCAGCAATCTTCGTATAATCTTCGTTGTGGTCTTTGAGCCACGCTGCTTTATAAACAAGCATGCGCGCCGCCTCAATCTCGACAGCTGCATCCGCTATCATCCATTGAATGGCTTGTTTATTGGCAATTGGCTCGCCAAACGCATGGCGCTCTTGAGCATAACGCACCATGTGCTCAAATGCAATTTGTGCTAATCCAACGCTAAGGGCGCCGATGCCTATACGCCCACTATCGAGTGTTTGCATAGTTTGGTAAAAGCCGTTTCCCTCTTCTCCCAGAAGGCTATCTAGTGGCACACGCACATTCTCAAATGTAATCATTTGGGTGGGCGACCCCTTCAACCCCATCTTTTTCTCAGGCGGATGCACCGTAACCCCGGGCGTATTCGGTTCAACTAGCATCATACTAAACCCGCGCGCCCCAGCTTCACGGTTAGTGCGGAGGAGTACAACGATGACAGGTGCAAATTTCACATTGGTAATCCATGCTTTTTGCCCGTTGATAACCCACGAATCCCCGTCTCGCACGGCATAAGTTTGCGCGCCATTAAGCAGGTCGCTACCGGCTTGTGGCTCGGTTAAAGCTAATGAGCCGAGGTGTTCTCCAGTTGTCAACACGGGTAAATATTTTTTCTTCTGTTCTTCCGTCCCCCATTGGGTAATAGGTGCACAACATAGGCCATTGTGTGCTGCTATAGAAAGCGCAGTAGAGCCACAAGCCCGCCCCAACTCTTCGATAGCAATCGCTGTGCTCACCATATCGAGTTCAGCGCCACCATATTCTTCGGGCACTTGCAAACCCGTTAATCCCAACGGCGGCATCTTTTTAATCGCCTCCCAGCGCATTTCGCCCGTTTCATCCACCTCTGCGGCATAGGGCATCAGTTCTTTCTCACAAAAATCACGGACTGCGCGCTGAAATAGACGTTGTTCTTCGTTTAGTGTAAAATCCATATTAGGCCGGTTCCTTTTCAATCCACCATCTTGAATGCAAATGTACTATACTGTTATGAGGAAGTAGCATCAAATACCCTGTCTACCTTGCACAATGTTGAGGAGTGCGCAAATGGCATGGCTTTCCAGCC
>WGEI01000303.1 GCA_015492875.1 Anaerolineae bacterium
AATAGTTTACTAGTGAGCATTACGGCGACGGCTATCGCCACCACGATTGGCACAATGGTCGCCCTAGCGCCAGAACGCGGTGAGTTCCCCGGCAAACGTTTCCTCGAAGGGGTGCTATTCTTGCCGGTGGTCATCCCAGAAATCACGCAAGGTGTCTCATTGGCCGTTTTCTTCAACATCTTATTTAACTGGTGGAATGGCTTAACCGGGCAGCGCATCTTCCCCGGATTTCATACCATCATCATCGCCCATGTCGCCTTCAATATCTCTTTTGTGGCGATAGTGGTGCGCGCCCGTCTGGCAGATATGAATCCAAGTTTAGAGGAGGCCGCCCGCGATTTGGGCGCAAACGAGTGGCGCACCTTCTGGCGGATTACCTTCCCTTTGATTTTGCCCGGCATCATTGCGGGCGCACTATTGGCATTCACGCTCTCATTAGATGATTTTGTCGTCACATTCTTCACTTCTGGCCCTGGCACAACGACCCTGCCCATCTTTGTATACGGGTTGCTCAAGCTCACTGTCACGCCAGAGATTAACGCCATTTCTACATTGATGTTGATGGCATCTACGGTATTGATTGCTATCTCGCTGGCGCTACAAGGGCGCAACGCGAGTAGAGCATAAAGAAAGTTTATTTTTTTAGGAGGCATGTTTTATGCGTAAGTGGTTAGTTCTATTCAGTCTAGTTGCTTTGTTTGTGTCGGGTATTGCACTGGCACAAGATGGCGATACTGACGATGATGGTGGCGAAGATACTGCTGCCGAAATTGAGCCGTGGGTTTGTCCAGAGGGTTTTGAAGGGCAAACGTTAAGCGTTTACAACTGGTCAACCTATATTGCGGATAACACCATTCCCGACTTCGAAGAAGCCTGTGGTGTCACCGTGACTTATGATATTTACGAAAGCGGCGAGGCGATGCTAGCGCGTATCCGCCAGGGTAACCCCGGCTACGACATCATCGTCCCCAGCGATTTCACCATTGCGGTCATGGCCAATGAAGGCTTGCTCATCCCCATTGATTTGGAGAAAATCCCCAACTTTGAGCATATCCTCGATAACTTAAAGAACCCGCCCTATGACCCCGAAAATCAGTATTCTGTACCTTACCAGTGGGGCACGGTGGGTATTGGTTACAATACGGAAGCCGTTCCAGATGGCATCAGCTCATGGATGGATATGTTTAACTATGAGGGCAACGTCGCATGGCTGGATGACCAGCGGGCTATGTTTGGCATTGCCCTGACGTTGCTCGGCTATGACCCCAACACTGAAAATCCGGATGAAATTATGGAAGCGCAACAGTTCCTGATTGATCATGGCGCTAATGTGGTCACCATTGCGGCGGATGATGGGCAGGTTTGGCTGGAGCGCGGCGATGTTGATATGACCGTCGAATATAGTGGCGACATCATCGACATGATTTACGAATGCGAATGTGAAACCTATGCCTATGTCATCCCCGAAGAAGGCTCAAATATCTGGATTGATAACCTTGCTATCCCAGTTGATGCGCCTAATCCAGAGCTGGCGATGGTCTTCATGGACTATATTCTACACCCGCAAGTTGGCGCGGACATCAGTAACTTCACCGCTTATGCTTCCCCCAACGGCACAGCTATTGAGATGGGGCTGATTGACGAAGAGTTGCTCAATGACCCCGCCATTTACCCGCCAGAGGAAATTCTAGAAAACCTCTTCTGGATTACCGATGCTCCGCCTGAAGTAGAGCAGATGTACAACGACGCATGGGATGAACTGCTCATCTTCGTTGGGCAAGAATAGCGAGATTTAACCGTAAGGGTCGGGGTGTTCCGATGCCCCGACCTGTACACATTTGAAGATATGGGGTGAAGCTATGGTGTACGATATTGAGCTGCGTAATATCACCAAACAATTTGCTGGGCAGGGCGTTAAGCGGGTGTTAGCTGTCGATAATGTGTCATTACAAATTGAAGATGGTGAATTTTTTGCCCTACTTGGCCCCAGCGGTTGTGGAAAAACGACGACGCTACGCATGATTGCGGGCTTCGAGCAACCCACTAGTGGCGAAATTCTGTTGCGCGGCCAACCCATGCAAAACGTGCCACCCTTCCACCGCCCTGTGAATACGGTGTTTCAAGATTATGCGCTCTTCCCCCATATGACCGTTCTCGATAATGTCATGTTTGGCTTGCGTATGGCCAATGTACCCCATGCCGACGCTAAAGCGCGGGCACTTGCTGCTTTAGAGCTAGTGCGCCTGCCTGATGTTGCCGACCGTAAGCCACGCCAACTCAGTGGTGGCCAGCAACAGCGTATAGCGCTCGCCCGTGCGCTAGTCAATGAGCCGACTGTGCTTTTGCTAGATGAGCCATTGGGCGCGCTTGACCTCAAACTGCGCAAGGCCATGCAGTACGAACTGAAGGCCATGCAGCAGCGCCTCGGCATCACTTTTATTTACGTCACCCATGACCAAGAAGAAGCCATGACAATGGCCGACCGTATCGCCGTGATGAGTCATGGGCAAGTGTTGCAAATTGGCACACCAGAAGCTATCTACGAACGCCCCGCCTCGCGCTTTGTGGCCGATTTTATTGGCGAGACGAATTTTATGAGCGGCAAGGTGGCTGAATTGCAAGGCGAATATGCCCGCATTGACATTGGCCAAGATACTTTTGTTCATGGCGCTATTGGGGAAAATACTCTATCTAACGCCCAAACGATTACCATCGCCATTCGCCCAGAAAAGGTTGGCTTATTGCCTGTTGAAGGGCAAGTGCTACAGAGCGGCGGCTACAATGTAGAAGCGGTTGACGTTTATCAAAAAGTGCAAGCACGTGGCAATACTACCTTAGTAAATGGCGTTATTGAGGAAGTGCTCTATATTGGTACAGATACCCGCTATACTATCAGCCTCACTGATGAAACGCGGCTTGTCGCCCGCTTGCAGAACTTCACCCACCGCTATGGCGATGCGTTTCAAGTTGGCCAACAGGTTCATGTTTATTGGGCGAACGAAGATGCGCGCATTTTAACGGAGTAATCATGGAGAGGCGGGCAGCAGGGTTCGGATGCCGTCCGCCATCGCCGCCACCCAGCCCTCAACGCCGCTTGGTGTGCGTATCCGCCACCACATCACCCCCTCTTGCTCCTGTGGCCCTTCCAGCAGGGCGACACGTGTCCCCTGTGTCAGCCGCGTTGCCACGCTATACCCAGCACCAGGCCCCAAACGTACCAACAGTACATCGCCATTGGTCGTGTTAACGGTAGCGCTTTCGCCTGTCTGTAAGGTGTTGCTGGTGGCAATCGTGACGCCAGTTTGTGGCGGGAGCAATTGCGCCCATTCTCGATAATGCGGTGGGGGCGCTGCATAGCCCACCCATGCAATTTGCGCTTGCCCAACCCGCTCTCCCTGCCAAACCTGTTCGCGTGTTCCGCCTTCTCTGGTGTTCATATGCCAGATATTCAAAGACGAGGTGCTCGCGCGCGGTATGTAGAGAAAGCCATCTGCCGTCATCCCCGCATCTTGAAAGCTGAGTTGTTCTAAGGGCGCTATCTCTGTGCCATCTCTTTCTATAACCCACCATGTATCAAAAGCGCCTGTTTCATCGACGCGCCCCGTGAGCACGCGCTCCCCATTTTGAATGAACATAGGCGACACATGGCTGTTCGCCTCCCAATTGTGAAAGGGAAAGCTAGCGTTCAACAACGGGCTATAGACATATAGCGCATTGAGTTGCGGCCTTGTAAATGCTTGGCTATACGGCAAATTCGGCTCTGTTGTGGCGTACACCACCTCGCCCGTGGTGGGCAATATATCCGAAAACGGGTTTTGATAATCGCGGGTGATGCCCACATCGCCGCTGCGTATATCCCAAATATAAGCGGGGTAGGGCGGCGATAGTAACCCGGGGTTGTGCAATGTGAAGGCGATTTGCCCCGCGCGAAAGTGTTGAATTACTGGCACAACGCCGAACTCTGAACGTGGCTCATAGCGTGCCATCACCTCATCATCATAGCGCAATGTATGGCTCACTTCGCCACTTTCTAAATCAATCACTGATACTTGCCAGCCAACTTCTCCCAGCCCAAAGCCAATCGCTACCGCACTGTTGAACTCGGCAAAGATACGCCCATCGCTGATACGCTCCATGCTCTGCGAGGGGATATAAGCGCTATCATCATGAGGTAGCGCGTAACGGGTGATGAGCCGCTGCTCAGCTAAATCGTAAACCTGTAGCGCGGATGGCCGACCTTGCCGATAAGCGACATAAGCTGCCAGCCGCCCATCATAGCTGATAGCAATTTGTAGCGGATAATCTTCGCCATCGCTTAGGGGCAATTGTAGCGTTTCTAAAGTTTGCCCCTGCCGAATAAGCTGCAAACTACCGTCGGATTGGTAGAGCCATGCCTGCCATTCATTGCTTGTAGGCGTTGCGGTGGGTGTTACCGTTGGGTTTGCAATCACAATATCGTCTAATATCGCCCATGTGTCGTGCTCTGTTGCGCTTAGTTGGCCATCACCCAACCAGACCAGCCGCAACGTTTGCCCGTTATCACTTTGCCAGAGCAATATTTCATCGTTATCAGTGACATGATATAGGGTGGTATAGCTATTGCCATCGGATTGAATCACATCCGCAGTATAGAGAAATCCATCAGCTGTGCCCATGATGCTGCTGATGATGCCCCTATGCGCTGTCTGCCATTGGCTGGCGCGCCCATCTCGACTGATAATTCGCCACTCTGGTAAGCCACTTGCATTTATAGTGCTGGCGAGGATATTTTCCCCATTAGCGATAAATCGTGCGAAGAGCACTGTGCCGCCTGCCGCGTGATAAATGGGTATACGCTGGTCGATAGTGGGGATATAAACAGTTAGCACATTGGGTTGCTGGTTCGCTGCTGGCCACTGCCGTAGATATTCCGCCTGCACCACTTCATCCGCTGGCCAGAATGTATCGGCGTGTAGGGTTGTATATGCTTGGGTCGGGGAGATGGTATTGCTCCGCGTATTCCACACATAGCCGCCGATAGGGATAATTTGCCCGTTTTCTGATGCCGTGACCAGCGTGAAGTACACCTGTCCATCACGATAAGCCTGTACGATAGGCGCTGCAGTGTCAACATCGGGCAGGTTTTGCGCCAGTAAACCGCTTCTAAAAATCAAAGTGATGCGTTCGGCTGTCAAATCGATGATAGCAATTTCCCAACCACCTTCAGTGAGATAGCCTATCGCCAATGTCCGCCCGTCTTCACTAAAAAGGCGACGGCTTGCGGTGATAATCTCACTACCGATTTGCGTGATATTTTGGTGATAGATGATGCTATTTTGGCGTGTGTCGTAAACGATGAGTTGGTCGGGTCTATCGCTGGCGCTTAATACATATGCCACATATGTACCATCCGGACTGAAGGTCACATCAAAGGGGTAGAAGCTATATCCGGTGAGCAATGGCAATCGGTCATCTTCGAGGATGAGGCCGTCACTATCAACTTTTAGTAGCCGTCCATCTGTTGGTGCATAGAGCCGCACAGCCCAGCTTGCCTGTGCATGAACGCCACCCAGCCAAAGCAATATGCAGCTTGTGAACAGCCATAAGCGCTTTAACATAGCTGAAATCATAACCAAATGGGGCGCACCATGCCCCTCACTAGCTTCTATCTACTCGACCGCCTAGCGGCACTAATGCTTACAAGCGCCCCCTGCGGTTATCGATGCTCTTTGTCACCCAATTTGCCACACCGCTGGCCAATAACGCGCCACCAAGTGAAGCTATCTGTTGGGCGCGGGTTTTCTAAAACCGTCACGGTTATGCCATTGGCTGCTCGCTCTACAACGCTGAAACTCATACTTTATTATAAGTGAGCTAGGTATCTTGCGCTGTTGAGGGTGCTTTACGTTTCCCTTGCGCCTAGCCCGCTTTGCCCTATAATCAGCCATCACACCCCACATTAACCATGTTGAGAAAGGTTTTATTCTGATGGGGGAAATAACCAGCATTGTTTATAAACCGCAACATATTGATTTCAAACCATTAGACCGTTTTTCTCGCCTCCCGCTGGAACAAGCGCGCCTCGTGAAGGGCTATGGCATCGAAGGTGACCGTAAAGGCGGGCATCCACAACGACAGTTGAACATTCTTTTTTCGGCACATGTAGAGCAACTGCGTGCCAAAGGCTTCAAAACAGCCCCTGGCGAATTAGGGGAACAAATTGTGCTTAATGGTGTGGATGTCGCTCAGATTGCGCCCAACACAGTATTGCAACTCGGGACTTTAGCACAGGTTAAAGTTGTTGAATGGCGCGATGGCTGCCAGCGCTTCAGCCGTATTCACGGCTTGCCCTATCAAGCGGCTGATGGCCTGCTTGGTGTGATGGCCACCGTCATTCATAGCGGGAAAATTTGTGTTGGCGATGCGGTAAAAGTTTTGGAGGTTGTGGGCTAAAATGTCCGAGTATTTCACGTTAGAGGTTGACCCTACCGAAGACCCCAACGTGATGGAGCTTGTTGTCAATCAAACCTTAACTGCGGATGCAGAAGAGGTATACAACTCTCCCGAAGAAGGGGAGTTGGGGTCTCCAATAGCGCAATTGCTATTTAGCGGCATTGATGGCATTCGTGCCTTAACTATCACCGAAGATACTCTGATTGTCACCCGTGACCCAGAAGTGGCTTGGGAAGCGATTATCGACGAAATTCGAGATGCCCTCCGCGATTTCTTCCTCTAATTGATTGCAATTGACCTGATAAACACCATTTGAGGGCGCTAATATAGCGCCTTTCTTTGTTTTTATTGCTTTTGATTACAATTACAATACAATAAGAAATGATGTCCACAGTGGAGAGGGCGCATTTATATGGCTGATATATTTAATCGTTCCGATGTTTTTATTTCTTATTCACGCCGCAATAAAGCATTTGTGCAGCGTCTAGACCAAGCCTTTAAGGCCGAAGGTTTAGAGGTGTGGGTCGATTGGGAAGACATTCCCCCAACCGCCGATTGGTGGAAAGAGATACAGGCGGGCATTGATGCTGCCGAAGCTTTTGTGTTCATCATCTCTCCGGACTCTATTCGGTCTGAAGTATGTGCACGAGAAATCGAACATGCTGTTGCCACGAATA
>WGEI01000304.1 GCA_015492875.1 Anaerolineae bacterium
ATTCTATACTACACATTTTTTCTGCCCGGGGTTGTGTTACATGAAGTGGTCGTGTGGTTGGCCGCTGGCGTGCTCGACGTTCGGGCAGAACGGGCGATAGAATGGCCGGAGCAGCAGGAAATTGGGGAGTTGCGCCTGAATTTTGTGCAAATTTCGCGGCGGGCTAGCCCAATAAAAACCGCTATCATCAACGCTGTGCCGATTATCACTGGCCTTATTATTGTCTCCATTATTGCTAATAACATTTTCCGCATCAATGAAGCGCTAGCAATTATGAGCACCGGCGACCTTGACGATGTAAGTCGTGGGATACAATTCCTCATTTCAGCGCCGGATTTCTGGCTATGGTTTTATATCGCCTTCACCATCATCAACACGATGATACCGTCTAACCCATCACAGATCAGCGGCTGGAAGCGAATAGCTGGCATGGCGGGGGTTATTTTAATCGTATTGCTTGTGCTGGGAATAGGTGGGCAAATCTTCGCAGCAATTGCGTCTCCTATACAAAATACGCTGGGGACAATCGCCAATATTTTACTCTCGATGATAGGGATTAACCTCTTCACAACGCTGGTGCTGGGCTTCATTGAGGCGACCATTGAGCGGGTAACGGGACATAGCGCCACTTTCCGTAAAGGCAAGATGATAACAATGAGGCGGGAAGAGTTGCGGCAGATGCGCGAGCAAGAGCGGAAGCGAGCACAACAGCGGCGAACAGCGCGTGAACAACGGGATACTGGGCCGCCATCTATCTATAAACTGCCATTACCTATTCCTGAAGGACCAAACAAAGAAGGGGTAACCACACCCCCAACTGCTATTATTGAATCTGGAAGCACCAGCAGTGCGCGTTCGACATTGGATAGACGCCCCCATGTGGAAAAACTCGTAGCAGACAACGACGAAGTGCAAAGCAACACAGAAGGGCTGTTAGAACGACGTAGTCGCCCATCACTGTTAGGTGGCGGGATAGCGAGCGGGAAAACATCAGCATTTGGTGCTTCTGCCGAATCTGAAGAAGCGGGCGAAACTGAAAAAGGCTAATCTATTTTTTTCGGTTCAGGTTGTAAGGTTTCTTGGTTATTTAAGCGTGCCAACAATAGAAATCCGCTGAAAATCAAAGTGAGCATGACGCCAAAAGCCACGAATTTGAAAAATTGGCTATCGAGCAAAAGCGTGAGCGCGCCAAAAAAGGCACAGAAGGCATAATAGCCTAATACAATTTGGCGCTGGCTTAGCACCCCTAAGTCTAGCAGGCGAAAGTGTACGTGGCCTCTATCCCCCACCATAGGGTTACGCCCCTTGCGCAAGCGGTTAAACACTTGCCATAACAAGTCCATCAGGGGCAAGCCCATAACGAGTAAAATGGTGGCCATTTTTGCCCCACCAATGATGCTCAGTGCACCTAGCGTAAAGCCGAGAAAATGCGCGCCGCCGCCCATGATGATTTGAGAGGGATGGAAGTTATAGAGCAAAAAGCCTAAACATGCGCCCATAAGGGCTAAGGGTAATAAGGAAACGCTAATTTGGGGGACGGCCAATCTAAAAGCGCTATGAATGAAGAGCATTGTGCCAGCAATGAATGCAACACCTGCGGCAAGGCCATCTAGCCCATCGAGGAAATTGACCGTGTTCATCATCAGACCAAGCCAGAATAGGCTGAGTGTCACAGTCACAATGTGCGGCCACGGGTCAGTTTGCTGGCCAGTGATGGGATTGTTGAAAAACTCGATGAAAATTTGGAAAGCAACGGCAATAGCCGCAGCGAGGATTTGCCCAATCCCTTGCGGAAGTGCACTGAAGTCAAATATATCGTCGAGTAGGCCAACAAGGAAAATCACCAATCCGCCAAGCAACAGACCGATGAGGCGAATACTTTCGTACGGGTCCATGCGGGGAATAGGCAGAAATTGAGCGGCTATCACAGCGACAGTAAACCCGCCATAAATGGCGATGCCGCCCAAGCGAGGCAAAGGGCGCACTTCGTGACGGCGACCACCGGGTCGTGACACAATGTTAAAGCGCTGGCTCAACCAGATAGCAGGTGGTATCAGCGCCATAGAAACGCTCAATGCGAGCGAGAAAACCAGAACAAATGCGATAATTTCACTCATGGTGTCTATGTTTTCTATGTGCCAAACATGCGGTCGCCGGCATCGCCAAGTCCGGGAATGATAAAGCCGACATCGTTCAGCCCTTCATCGAGTTCGCCAAGATGGATGGGTACATCTGGATGATGCTTAGAGAGGTTTTCAACCCCTTCAGGCGCACCGATGAGGCCGATGTATTTAATGCGCTTAGCACCCCACTGCTTCAAAACGTCGATGGCAGCTATAGCAGAACCGCCGGTTGCCAGCATCGGGTCAAGCACGAGGCAAAGCTGAACGGTGGGTTCTGCTGGCAACTTGTTATAGTATTCTACGGGGCGGAGTGTGTGTTCATCACGGTATAGGCCGAGATGCCAAACTTGTACATGTGGCAGCAATTCCATGATACCTTCTACTAGCCCTAACCCAGCGCGCAAAATAGGGACTAGGCCGATTGTCTCTTGTGCTTTATAACCATGTGCTTCTCCCATAGGCGTGTTCACAACACGTTCGGAAAGCGGGAGGTCTTGCGTAGCTTCATAGCACAAGAGTAAGGCGAGTTCTCGCACGAGTTCACGGAAAGCGCGGTGGTCGGTATCTATATCGCGCAGGGTGGTGAGTTTATGTTTGACAAGGGGATGTTGGGAAATGTGTAGATTGGCCATGTAGCAAGCTCCAAGTCAATTTTCCTAAGCGTTTGAATTGTAAAGCAACCGTTGCGGACAAACTACCCTCTTGTATACTAAATGAATAGAACATTTAAGCCAAAAGGCTTTGTGCCAGCTAATTTCGATGAGTTAACAATCCGGAGCGCAACTATGCCAGAAGACCGTCGGATGGTCGGCGGGAATGAGCGACGTGATGATCGCACAAATATCGCTTTACGCCCCCGCAATTTAGCTGAGATGGTGGGACAGGACCGGGTGCGGGAGCAGTTACAAATCATCATTGAGGCCGCAAAAGCACGAGAAGAACCCATTGACCATATTCTGTTTTATGGCCCGCCGGGCTTGGGAAAAACCTCATTAGCACATGTGATTGCCAATGAAATGGAGGCTAATATTCACATCACTGCGGGGCCATCTATTGAGCGCGCTGGAGATTTGGCTGCAATTTTAACCCATATGAAGAAGGGCGATATTTTATTCATCGATGAGGTACACCGTCTGGGACGGGCGGTCGAAGAAATTCTCTACCCGGCTATGGAGGATTTTGCGCTTGATATTGTGATTGGGAAGGGGCCAGCTGCGAAAAATGTGCGGTTAAACTTGCCCCGTTTCACAGTCATTGGGGCAACAACGCGGCTTTCGCTGCTGGCGGGGCCGCTCAGAGACCGTTTTGGCGCTCGTTTTCGCCTCGATTTCTATGACCAGCAAGCGATGGAGCAGATTATTAAACGCGCGGCTAAACTGCTCAAAGTGGAAATTACGCCAGAAGGCACGGCAGAAATTGCGCGGCGGGCACGGGGGACGCCTCGTGTGGGGCTGCGGCTATTGCGTCGGGTGCGAGATTATGCGCAAACACGGGCGGATGGTGTGATAACCGTCCCCGTTGCAGGTGAATGCTTAGCGCTGATGGATATTGATCATTTAGGGCTAGACGATAATGACCGACGGCTATTATCTACGATTATTGAAAAGTTCAATGGGGGGCCAGTCGGGTTAGATACGATTGGGGCCGCCATTAGCGAAGATAGCGCGACGATTATGGATGTATATGAGCCATATCTGTTGCAATTAGGTTTTTTGCAACGCACTCCGCGCGGGCGTATAGCGACACATCTCGCCTATGAGCATCTCGGCATCCCTTACGATGGCGATGATGAGCCACAACAACCCAGCTTATTTTAAGCCGCGCACTTCTGTAAGACACGATATTGTGTCTTACAG
>WGEI01000305.1 GCA_015492875.1 Anaerolineae bacterium
CCATTAAACACACCTACGATTATAAGTACAGCGACAACTTGTGCCACGCCAGTTGGTTGGTTTGCTTATACCATACAGCGCGGCGATGTTTTGCTCAATATCGCCCAACAAAGCGGCACCACTGTTGATGAACTTGTGGCGATGAACTGTATTGCAAACCCTAATCGCGTTCGGGCTGGCGATGTCATCTATGTTCCCAATGCATTTTGGAACACGCCCACACCTTCCCCATAGATAAAATGCCGAGAAACAATGGGTATGCGGCAGTGGGCAATGCGGCTTTGGGCAATAGTTGCCGCCCTAGCATCCCCATTCTATAATGGGGAAATCAAGTATCAGCTACGCGGAGGCTAATAATGGATTTTGGAGACCTTGCATCCCGTTTGAAAAAAGCGCGAGAAAAAGAAAGAGGGGATAAGGGGGAAGACCGCCCCTTTGACTTTGAAGAATCTTATCGTTTGCGCGGCAAAATGCTCGGCGTGCTGATACGCGATGCACGCATGGCAGCTTCTCGCACGTTAGAAGATTGCGCCAATATACTTGGTGTCAACCCGCAAGATGTAGAGAGTTGGGAGTTTGGCAATAGTGTGCCTAGCCTGCCTCAATTAGAGCTTCTGGCTTACTATCTTGATGTGCCTATCAGCCACTTCTGGGGGCAAACCACCTTGCAAGCAGAAGGGAAAGCGGTTGAAGCGCAGGGCGAATATTTGAAACTGCGCGACCGCATGGTGGGGGCGCTATTACGACAAGCGCGCGAAGGTGTGGGGAAGAGCGTTGAAGAACTTGCCCAAGCAGCCAATTTGAGCGCGGAACAGGTTGCTACTTATGAATTGGGGGAAACGCCCGTTCCCATGCATCATTTGACTGTGCTTGCTAGCCATGTTGGGAAAAATCTCAATTACTTCTTAGAGAGCAGTAGCCAATTGGGCGAGCTTTTGGCCATTCGGGAGATGTGGAAACACTTCACGAAACTACCTCAACCGCTCCGTGAGTTTGCCGCCAATCCCACTAACATAGGTTTTATTGAACTGGCCTACATGCTCAGCCAAATGCCAGCAGATAAATTGCGCAAAATGGGCGAGAGTATGCTCGACATTACTATGTAGGGCGAGTATCATAGGCAACAGTGAATAAGACGATAAGGCATTTGAAAGTTATGGCAACTGCGAGCGAGTTACAGCAACAAGGCGAGAAGCTTTTCCACCAACATGATTATGAAGCCGCTGCCCAGGTCTTTCAACAAGCGTTAGATGCTTATGCGGCAGATGGCCTGCATGATAAAGCGACAGAGATGCGGGTGAACATCGCGCTTATTCATCGTGCTTTAGGTGAATATGAGCAAGCATTAGACCTCATGCAACAGGCGCTCAAATTCTTTCAAGAGCAAGGCGATGCCAAACGCGCCGCGATGGTATTGGGCAATCTGGGCGGCCTCTATGCAGCGATGGGCGATAAAGAACAGGCGTACAATGCTTATCGCCAAGCGGCTGATGCGTTTGAAGAGCTGGGCGAAGAAAAGCTATATGGCGAAACGCTGGTCGCTATGGGCGATTTGCAAGTGCGCGAGGGCAAACTCACAGCGGGTGCGGCAACCTATCAAGTTGGGCTTGAGCATCTGGGCGACTTGAATATGCGCCAGAAAATCATTCGGCGGCTCTCTGGTTTGCTGAACCGTTTTGGCGGCGGCAGCTAACCAATACCCAAAACCCTATGGCCATACCAACACAATCTACACCGTTGTTCACACAACGGCATTTTAGGGTATTGCTCATTCTCTTTTGTTTATTGAGCGCCTTCTATCTCTCAACCTATAGTGCTCGTATACAAAGCGGCGATACACTGACATTTTTCGACATCATCAGCAGCCGCGTGCGCTTTGGCGATGTGCTGCTAGATGAGTCGCTATATCATGATTTGCCGCTGAATATCACTGAGAATAGCCGAAACTTATTGAAAGCCACGCGGGAAACGGATTTTCTTCAATTCACCCTTGCTGAGCCACTTTACCGCTTAGCAAGTGCTGTCCCCAGTTTTGGGTATGTTCATACAGTTTGGCTATATAACGCATTGATAGCAGCTTTGAGCGGTTGTCTGCTTTTTCTGCTGGTGAGGGCGTTCAATTACAGAGAAACTACTGCTTTGCTGATGGTGTTTTTCTTCGCCACTGCGACAATTATCTGGCCATATAGCAAAACTTTTTTTCGTGAGCCAACGGTCACTGGTTTCTTGTTATTAGCGACACTGGCCATCACACAGTGGCGACATAGCGGCTACCGAGCAATCGTTTGGGGGGCGGTGGCTGTGCTGAGTACGGCTGGCGCATTCTTTACTAAAGATACGGCGATTTTGGCTTTTCCTGCTCTCGCTTTATTCGCCTTCCCTACCCTATCTATCACCAGAAACACGGTATTTAAGCGCTTGTCATCTTGGGCTTTAATCGCCCTCATCATCTTACCAATTTTCATCATCTTATCAGGCATTCAACTTGACCTAATTGTGGGCTTCAGCCCAACAACAAGAGACCCAAATAACATTGAGCAATCTCTCTCATTCACCCAGCAGGCACTACATAGCTACTTGCTCAGCCCTGGAGGAAGTATCTGGGGCACATCGCCAATTTTGCTATTAGCTGTCCCCGGCTTGTGGTTACTCTGGCAAAGGGGGCAGAAGCGCCTCGTCTGGTTTATCTTCGTGGCAGTTTTGGGCTATGCAGTGGGATATGCAACGTTGAGCGGGGTGCATTGGTTCGGTGGGTTATCATGGCCGCCGCGTTTTCTTGTGCCAATTGTACCAATCGCTTTATTGGGTGCGCTCCCGATTATTGACCGCTTGGCGCAACGACGGATAGCTAAATGGGGGAGTATGATCATCATCGGGCTATGGATATATAGCCTGTGGGTACAATGGAATGGCGTGGCGCTGGATTGGTCTCAATATCCGCGCCATTTGCCACCGGAAGCGGAAAAACTCAGCGAGTGGGGGCCGGGCTTGAATACATTGACGTATTTGCGATGGGTCTTGTTGCCGCCACTGTGGGGAGACTTGGGTTTTGATATTGCCTGGATACGGGCGGGGATACCCCATATCATCATCGCACTGATTGCGTTGATGGTGAGCAGCAGCTATCTGCTTTATCGAACGGTAAAGCACCAAACGCTCAAACGTGCAGAGCTACTTTTAACAGGTGCATTGCCTTTTATATTAAGCGGTATCGTCGCGCTAGGCCTTACACAACTCTATGCGCGCGATGGGTTATATTATGGCGATAAAGTGAGTTTGCAGCAGATAGCGTCATATTTAAGCCAAACGGAACAAGGTGACATCGTCGTTTTAAGTGACCCAACCTATTTGAATTTCGTACTGAATACGTCCCCTGGTGAAGCGCGCTATATCACCCTGCCCTTCCAGCCGGGAGAGCAGCCAAGTGAGCAACAACCGCCGAATGTCATCACGGATAATCTGATAGCGCAATTATCACAAGATACAATCCCCTTACTCCATTGGCTAGCCGACCAACAAGAGCAACTCTACCTACTCACCAATACCAGCCGCTATTTACCATGGGCAAGGCGGCCTGTAGAGCGTTTCTTGGCCACTCATTACTACCCGATTGAAGAACTGGCAATCCCAACTCCAGACCCTACAGCACGACTGGTGAGATTTGACACAACGGATGCGCCAGATAGCAGCGCTTTCAACACATATCCTCAAGTTTTTACTGATATTCGCTTCGGAGAACATCTATCGCTGTGGGGATATACCTTGCCTTTGGGGGAAAGTTATCGCCCCAATGAACGCATACCGGTTACGCTATTTTGGCAGACAGACCAGCTATTAGAGCAGAATTATAGCGTTGGTTTGCTACTACGTCAGAGAGAACCCGATTGGCCAATCGCCCAACAAGCTAATGACCCTGAGCCTTTATGGGGGTTTGCGCCAACCAGTGCGTGGCAGCCACATATCCCCGTTTATGACAATCGGGCGATACAGTTGCCGCCTGAAGTGCCTGCAGGGGAATATGTGTTATGGGTGCTGGTTTATCCAGTTGGGCAGCCAGACGCATTACTGCCAGTCGTGGCAGAGCAAACAGCTTTGGATGGTAAAGTCGCCGTCTTGCCGGTCGTGATTACGGTGACGGAGTAACGGGCGAAAGGTCATAAATACGCAGGTTGGCGCGTTCTTCGGGACGCTTCACTTCAGCGATAAACACGCCCCCTACAGCTGGCGGCACGTAGGGGCTATCTTCTATCACGACAAAAACGCCTTCACCGCGTACATCATCAATTTGCTGGATGAGCTGTGGCCAATTATTGCCGCTAAAATCCAATGTTGGGCAAATGACTTCAGGATCGCCCTGTGCCCGATAGCGCAAGCCCTGACAATTCGCTAGGAGGCCAATAACCTGTTGGGCATGATTGTCATGCAAAATAGAAATGGCTTCATCAATCCCCACTCCCGCAGCATCAGCAACGATATATTCGCGGTAGTCAGCAATGGCTAAGGAGAGGTTAGCGGGATTATCAATCGCGGCATAGGCAAAGGGCAGCCATTGCAAAAGGAGCGCAGCGGCTAAAAGACTGATTGCCCCATATTGAGCACGGCGTGGGAAATGCCTTAAAAGCCAATCTAGCACCAGCGCCGTGCATAATAGTAGCACCAACATCGTCGCCATATAAAAACGCCCGCGCTGCCAGTTGCTCGTCCAAATGGGCACGAGAGGGCCTATCAAAGCAAGCGGCAAGTAAAATCGGCGGCGCCAGAGCAGTATAAAAACGCTCGCTAAGCTGAAAGTGAATAGGCCAATCCCCATATATTCGGCAAATAGTGTGGTGGTGAAATCAACATTCTGAAAAAAGCGCTCTACTAGGCCTTGTGTAACTTGGGGGGTATAGCGTTGATAGGCCATAAAAGGGTTATATCCACGAAGGACGAGGAAAAGCACAAACCCGCCAGCCAGCCCAACACCCGATATAAAGGCGATGAGCAGCCAACGAAGTTTTATCTTCCAAAAGCGATTGGTAAAAGGAAGCGCAAAAGCGGCAGCAACAGGAAGCCCTAGATATGGCAATGCGCTAACTTTTGCCGCTACTGCCGCCCAAATCGCCACAGCATACAAAACAATATCTCGCCACGAAGCACGTGTTTTTAAGCGCAATACCATATAGATGCTGACTAGAATAAACGAGGAAGAGAGCGTATCTGCTAGTGCCATGCGCTGGAAAAAGTAAAGATGGGCGCTGAAAAGAATGAGTAAAGCTGTTAATAAAGCGGTGCGGGTAGTGCCCATTCGCCTGCTAATTGCGATAGCAGCGGCAAACCCGGGCATTGCGCCGAGTAAAAC
>WGEI01000306.1 GCA_015492875.1 Anaerolineae bacterium
CACGGTAGGTGCGGAAGGGTTCATCAAGGAAGAGGTTTTCTGCTGGTAGCAGTGTTTTGCCGCCGAATGTTTGTGGCCAGAAAAGCACCAGCAGCGGCAACAAGAGCGCGAATAACAGG
The DNA here is from genome assembly GCA_015492875.1 of Anaerolineae bacterium. GTDB lineage: Bacteria > Chloroflexota > Anaerolineae > Aggregatilineales > Phototrophicaceae > S146-30. Next base: position 120 of record WGEI01000306.1, read on the forward strand.
ATAATATCGAGGCGATAGCGACGTACCCGTTCCATTGTCTCTCCACAATTCCCCATGAATAGCCATGCCAGCCGAATATACACGGCTCACCGCTGTTTGGCGAGGTTAGATGTATTTCAGACCGATAAAACAGATTGTTATCAATTTTATTTTGTGCTACACTCTTATAAGAAATAATGTTCTAGTTAAAAGAACAAGCGTTCGGAAGATGGGGACATGAATAAACAACAAAAACCCAACGGCGGTCGCGGCATTGAATGGACTAATTTTACTTGGAATCCAGTACAAGGATGCCAACATGCCTGCCGCTGGGAAATGCCCGATGGAAGCATTGTGCCATGCTATGTCGAAGTGATTGCCAAGCGTGTCGCGCAAAAGGCTTACCCGCATGGTTTTGAGCATCATTATTGGAATCCACAAAAATTAGACGAGCCATTAAAGGTTGTAGAACCTTCAAAAATATTTTTAGATAGCATGAGCGATTTAATGGGCGACTGGGTGCCAGATGAGCAAATCGAACAAGTTTTAGACATTTGTCGTCAAGCTACTTGGCATACATTCCAATTATTAACTAAAAATGCGCCCCGTTTGCTTGAATTTGATTTTCCTCCGAACGTATGGGTGGGGGTTAGTGCGCCGCCGTCCTTTATGTTTGGGAAAGCGCTCAGCCTCAACCAGCAAAAGCGGATGGTGAAAAGACAATTGGACATTTTAGGTAAATTAGATGTACCTGTGCGATGGATGAGCATTGAACCATTATCATTTGATATAGCCCCCTTATTAAAAGGAAGTCCATTAGAGTGGGCTATCATAGGAGCAGCAACTAATGGCAAGAGGGTTTACCAACCACAACCAACGTGGATTCAAAATGTTATAGAGGTTTTAGATGAACAAGGTACGGCTATATTTTTCAAAGGCAATCTTGATTGGACACCCTGGCGGGAGGAGTTCCCCGAAATAGCGCTTGAATTATAGCAATCTGGGGCTACGATGACGAATTTTTTCAATCATTTTCTTGACCTCTCTCCAAAACTTCTCCCCTAATGGATGTTTACTGGCGAAGATTAAGCTATAAACTTCGGCATTCTTCTTGTTGCGCATGGTGATTTCAGAATGTTCTGGTACATCTAGCTGAATATAATAATTAAATTGCTCTAGTCTCGAACGGTATAAGTCAATATATTCCCTTTTAGTAGAACATTGTTGCCACTCATCTGTACCGAAAAAGGCTGTTAAACTTTCGGCGTACTCTTCCCCCCGCCCCCGCACTCTTTTTATCCCCATGATACTGAAAGTAATAATCATGTCCATGCGATGTGACTATTTGGTAAATTCGCATGTTTTACACGTTGAAGAAGTGCGCGATAGTCTTCTTCATTTTTTTCATTGAACCAGAAATGATCAAAACTTTTACCCAAATTAAGCGCCGCCTGAATAGCAATTAAAGACGATCCCAAATAAATTTTATTCTCTATGCGGTTTTTACCGGGTCCAGATTGAAGATCGATATAGTTAATCACAGGCCACTTATCTCGCATTGAGCGCAAGAATATCGTTAGATAAGCCTCTAATGCCATGAGTTTATATACAGCATATTGTTGACCAACTCGCATTGGTAAACCATCTTCAATATCAAGCAAATATTTATTAGAGTTCATGGTAGATTCCCCTTAATGTGGTTTCGATTATATAACAAAACATTGTAAACACAAAAAAGATTACTTCCCTAAAGCGGCAACTGCCCATACAATCAAGATGCGGGTATAGCCGCCTCGATTAGACAAGCACAAACACCGCAAGGGGGCACGATGCAACTGGATTGGAAACTACGGTTTATGCTGCTGGCCATGCGGCTGACCACCAAACGCCGCCCATTCTATACCATGACGCCACAGAAAGCGCGCCAACTATATGCGCTGAAACAGAGCCGCTGGACAAGCCTCATCATCGGCTCATCCCCCACGATGTATGATGTGGCAGAGCGCACCATTACAGGGCGTAGCGGGGATATTCCCGTGCGGATTTATCGCCCAACGGCGCAACAACCCGCGCCGCTGGTGGTCTTTTATCATGGCGGCGGGTTCGTACTCGGTGACCTCAATTCGCACGATATGATGTGCCGCCGCATTGCCCAAAGCAGCGGGGCGATAGTGCTGGCAGTGGACTATCGCCTGGCACCAGAGCACCCCTATCCGGCAGCGGTTGAAGATGCCTATGATGCGCTGTGTTGGGCGGCAGAGCACGGGGCAGCAATTGGCGCAGACACATCGCGCATTGCGGTGGCGGGGGATAGCGCTGGCGGCAATCTTGCGGCGGCGGTGAGCTTGATGGCGCGCGACTTGAACAACCCGCGCATCGCCCTGCAAGTGCTGATTTACCCACCGACGACGGGCGTGCAAGACTTCCCCTCGCGCCTGTATTCCAATGCGCCTGTATTAGATAGAGAGGAGATGATGTACTTTGGGCGGTGTTATTTGACTGAAGAGACGCTCGATGCGCGCTATTTCTCGGTGCTCGATGTTGATGATTTATCGGGCTTGCCGCCCGCTTTGGTCATCCTCGCCCAATATGATTTATTGCATGATGAGGGACTGGCCTATGCCGAGCGCTTGCGCGATGCGGGCAATGAGGTTGAGGTGCACGATTATGAGCGGATGATCCACGCCTTCCTCAGCTTCCCCAACTTCGCCCAGCCCGCCGCTGATGCTGCTTATGCCGCTATTGGCCAAGCGCTGAAACGGGCGTTTGGGAAGTTGGCAAGAACTCATTAGTCGCATTGATCTCTAAATACGCGAACTCGACGACCTTGAATAACTGTATCATCGCATAATTGAAATTCGCGACTCTCCATATAAGCACGTAATCCAGGCGGAATACTTTGCTGATTATCTAATTCCACTATAAGGGTAGGTTGATAATGCTCCCACACACTCAGTGCATCAGGAAATAATCCCAGCTTTATAGAACGCCCCTCAGTAACAGTTGAATAAAATCTTTGGCGATCATCAACAAATGCCCAAGCTAACTCAGGTCCACTAACTACTAAATCATCTTCCTTGATATAATTATCATAAATAGTTTTTGTTAGCATCATAACATGATGTGGTGAGAACCCCTTCGTAAATACTTGATAAGTGTTTTGGATGATTTCCATTCTTAATAAAGGGATAGAAACAACAATAACTAACAGAAATGTTAACATATAATAACGATAGTTACTTTCTGATTTTATAAGCGCAGCAATCCCTCCCCCTATTGACAAATAAAATATAGGACGATAGGGAACAACATAACCTTGTGTGTCTATAATGGCTATACCAATGATACAAAAAGCAATGAGCTGAAGTATATAATTATCATATTTGCCCTGTTTATAAAACAGCCAAATTAAAGAACAAATTAACAATAAAAGTTCGAAAGGTGCGAAACGTAAATAACGGAAAAAGCGAGCACCGCTGCCGCGTTCAGTTAATAAATAATCAAAAAAGACAGATATAGAACCTGCCGCCATTATGTTAAAAAAGAAATACAGTATAGTTGCAATTAAAACTCCCAAACCGAAAGAAAAAAGGTGATTTTTACTATCTTTGAAGAAAAAAACGCGGAAGAGGTAATAGAGCAAGAAGCCTAATACGAGAGCAGCAGCTGATAGATGAAATTGGGTAGATAACCCAATTATCAAACCCGTTAAGAAATGCCAAATATATGGATTTTTTGTGGAATCTTTAGCGGCTCGTGTATGAGTGTATAAAGTTAACGCAAAGCCAAATGCAACAAAGTGGTCACCCCGATATTCTGGTCTAGTTAAAAAAGATTCACTAAAGAAAGCTAATAAAAAAACTGTAAAAC
>WGEI01000307.1 GCA_015492875.1 Anaerolineae bacterium
CCGGCGGGGGCTTGGGGTTAACTTTGGCGCGGACTATCATCCGTCGGCTGGGCGGCGATATTTGGGCATCTAGTAATTTAGGTGAAGGCAGTACATTCACCTTTTACCTCCCCACCGTGCGCGTAGGGGGCGAAGATGCGTAAAATCAAAATCCGATTGCCAGCATTTTTCACTGGTATGGGCGCAGGTTTGCATAGCATTCATTTAGCCTTGAGCTTGTATACCACAGTTGAAATTAGCGCCCGTGATGATACTGAGCTGATTGTCGAGACTGAAGGGGAAGGCGCTGGAGACTATCCTTTAGCTTTACAGCATCCGGTCGTGCTGGCTATGATGCGCATTTTTCAGCGGCTAGAAAAAGCGCCCGCAGGATTCTATGTACGTGTTGAAAATAATATCCCTTTACAAAGTGGGTTAGGGGCGGAAGCTGTTTTTATGACGGCTGGTGTCATTGGGGCGAACAACTTGATGAACAATGTTTTCAGCCGCGATGAGTCTTTTGACATACTAGCGCAGATATTGGGACGAGAAGATGCGTTAGCTAGCGTTTTAGGCGGATTAGTCTCAGCAACGCGGACAGAGCAAGGGCTTATTCACCGTTCATTGCCTTTAACGCCGTTTAAGCTCATTATCGCTTTGCCAGAGCTAGCTACATACCAACGCCCTCACTATCCGGAGCGGGTGCTCGTTCAAGATGCTTTGCATGATCATAAACGTTTGCCGCTTATGCTAGAGGCCTTGCGCGCAGGAGATTTGCCATTTTTGATGCAAGTGTTATCAGATAGGCTATATACCCCGCATGTCACCTCTGCTATTACGGGCTACCAACATGTCACCAATATCGCCAAATTGGCTGGTGCATTGGGCGCAATACCTTGTGGTGGCGGCCCCGCCATAGCTTTCTTCGCAGAGACCCAACATAATCGCATTGCAGAAGCGATTGAAGCCGCATTTGATAATCTCAATATAACCGCGAGAACATGGGTTATACCAGTAGATACACAGGGAATAGTTCTCAGTGTGGCACAATCTCAGTAAATATGTAATCTGGCCATGTGTGGCATCGCTGATACTGGCTGCTTGCGCACCTAAACTCTCCGCACCAGCCCAAATAGAAGTCGCAACGGCTATTCCTACATTAGACATAAGGCGAACAAGCGCCCTATGCGACGCGGTTATCTCATATTGGGATGAAAACTGGCCAACTGTTATCGAAGCACTAGAAACGCTATATCAAACATCCCCCAATTCTTGTTCGCCTGATATTGATATCGAGCAGCGGTTGTATAATGCCTATCTAGCCTATGGAACAGAATTGGAAGCGCAAGGCGATATTGAAGCTGCACAAACCATCTATGAAAGGGCGACAGCTATAAGGCCTGAGGGGGAGGCCGCCCGCCGTATTGCACGTCTAAGGTCGTTGAGCACAAGGCAATGCATTTCTACTGATAGCGTTCAAAACACCTTGCCAGCATACGAAGCTCATGAGGGCGCGTTTATAAAAGTGAACGGGCGCCATTTTGTGCTTGACGGCAATATCTTCTCTGTGCGGGGCGTCAATTATTACCCGATGCAAACGCCCTTTCATCGCTTTTTGCGGGAAACGCCACTAGAGGTATTTGGAGAAGAGTTAGAGTTAATCGCTGAAGCAGGTATCAACACATTACGGGTATTCGTTGACAATGAGGCGCTCTTCGCCTGTGAGGATGGCGCGCTCATCCCCGTTGATGACGCTTTCGGGCGCTTAGATACGCTATTGCAAGAGGCAGCAAAGAGAGCGTTACGGGTAATTCTGGTGTTAAATCATGTGCAAAACCCCAACCAATATGCCCTTTACGATGCGCCGCCTTACGCCCTAGCCCAATTACAGTTCATCATCGAGCGTTATAAAGATGAGCCATATATTCTCGCTTGGGATTTGCGCGATGGGGGTGATAGAGATTATCAGAGCGGAACTATAGAAAAAACGGCTGTGTTAAATTGGCTATTTGAAACTGCTGTATTGGTGAAAACTATCGATGAGCAACATCTCATCACTGCGGGCTGGCATGAAGATAGTATAGCGACCACTACTGCGGTAGATTTCATCAGCCTGCATTACAGTGCTGATATTGAGCCATTTCGCCAATTAGCAGCATATTTGACAGACCAAACGGAAAAGCCGTTGTTCTTAGCAGGTGTGGGATATAGTACGTTTACATTGGATGAAACCGCGCAACGTAGCCTATTATTTCAGCTATTAGAGGCGGCAGAACTCAATCAATTTGCCGGTTGGGCAATATGGACAGCCTTTGATTATCCGCTGACGGCCACTTGTCTTGAGCCTAACTGCCCCAGTGAAGATAGCCCCTTACACCACTACGGGTTATGGAATACGAGTTACTTCCCCAAACTCGCATTAGATGCGGTTCAGTATTTCATAGATAACTGAGGGTGCTGGCCTAACACAACTTCAGGCGTTCTTTGCCGTATAACGATAAATCGCCCTCGCAAATCGGCACATGCGGGTGTATTTTGTGGTGGCTTTCACAGAAGCGAGTTGAGAAGAGTGTACTATGTTCAATCGTAGCAGAAACAATAACGGACGCCTTAATCATCATAACGAACACCATGAAGATGAAATCGCCGACTTGGGAAGCGTGAGCTTTCGGCGGCTTTTGAGCTATTTATCTCCCTATAAATTGAGAATGGGCATAGCATTGGGGGCGCTGCTCATTAGCTCCCTGCTCAGTCTTGTTTTCCCGGCAGTGATTCAACAGGTGGTCGATTCTGTACTCACGCAGGGCGATGTAAGGCTGTTGGATGCGGTCACTTTGTTTCTATTGCTGGTCTTCCTCATTCGCTCCATCACAACGCTGGTACAGAACTATAACCTCAACTATGTGGGTGAACGTATGATGGTTGATATGCGGCTAGAGCTATATCGCCATTTACAGCATTTATCGCTCAGTTTCTTTGAGAAGCGCCGAGTTGGCGAGTTGGTCTCGCGCATTTCTAATGATGTGACTGTGATACGCACCGCACTGACGAACAACGTCAGCACATTTCTTTCGCAAACCTTCATTCTCATTGGGTCGGTTGTGGTGATGGTCATCCTCAACTGGCGTTTAACCCTCTTTATTCTGGCGCTTATGCCCTTAGTTGGGCTGGTGGGGGCTGTATTTGGGCGCGTTTTACGGCGGGTGAGCACAGAAGTGCAGGATGAGCTGGCTGGGGCAACCGTTGTCGTTGAAGAAGTGCTGCAAAATGTGCGGGTGGTCAAGAGTTTTGTGCGCGAAGATTATGAGATGAACCGCTATGATAACGCGGTGCATAGGGCGTTCCGTGCGGCGGTAAAGGTGTTGAGAATACGCTCGGCATTTGGGCCATTGCTCGCATTCATGGCCTTTGGCGCTATTACAGGCATTCTATGGTTTGGTGGGCGCGAAGTATTAGATGATCGCTTGACTGGCGGCGAACTCATCGCTTTCCTCATCTACGGGCTTACAATCGCTGGCAGTGTAGCAGCATTGGCCAGTTTATACACTAACATACAGGAAGCACTTGGCGCAACACGGCGCGTATTCCAGATTATCGATACGGAACCGGATGTGCAAGATATGCCGACGGCTAAAACTATCCAACAAGCAAAGGGACGTATCACTTTCGAGCATGTCTATTTCAGTTATGACGACAAGCAGGAAGTGTTGCAGGATATTAATCTAGATATTGCACCCGGAGAGGTTTTAGCGCTGGTTGGCCCAAGTGGTGCAGGAAAAAGCACAATGTTCAATCTAATCCCGCGCTTCTATGACCCGACGAGTGGGGTGATACGGTTGGATGGCATTGACCTGCGGGATTTGACACAGAAAAGTCTGCGCGAACAGATTGGGCTTGTGCCCCAAGAAACGTTATTGTTTGGCGGCACAATTCTGGAAAACATACAGTATGGGCGTTTGGATGCTTCCGAAGAAGAGATTATTGAAGCAGCAAAAGCGGCTAATGCCCATGAATTCATTGAAAGCTTACCAGATGGTTATCACACCATTGTGGGTGAACGTGGTGTACGGCTTAGCGGTGGGCAGCGACAGCGCGTTTCAATCGCCCGCGCTATCTTGAAAGACCCGCGTATTCTGCTGCTCGATGAAGCAACTAGCAGCTTGGATAGCGAAAGTGAACAACTGGTACAGGATGCGTTAATTCGCTTGATGCAAGGGCGGACAACAGTCATCATTGCCCATCGATTGAGCACAATACGGGTGGCTGACCGTATTGCTGTTCTAGATTTGGGCAAGCTGGTTGAGCTGGGCACACATGATGAATTGATGGCACAAGATGGACTGTATGCTAAATTATATGAGATTCAGTTCCGCGAGGAGTCATTAATTTAAGGAGCTAAAATGGAGGGGCAAACCGCCCTTGTTACTGGCGCAACAGGGTTTTTAGGTGGTGCGTTAGTTCACAGATTGGTTAAAGAAGGCGCGCGGGTTAAAGCGTTGGCTCGGCGGCCTAACCGTGATCGCTATATACGTGACCTGCCCAATGTGGATATTATCATGGGCGATATTACAGATGCCCAACGCATGAAAGCGGTCACACAGGGCTGTGACTATGTGTTTCACGTCGCAGCAGCGCTTGAAGGTCGTTTAGAATTGCAAAAGCGGGTTAATGTTGATGGCACGCGGAATGTGGCACAGGCGGCAGCAGAAGCCAAAGTAAGGCGGTTTGTTCACGTCAGTTCTATTGCGGTTTACGGGTATCAACATCGTGGCATCATCGATGAAAATACGCCCATGAACCCCGGACGTGTGGCTTATAACATTACTAAAGGGCAAGCTGAGCAAGCGCTGTTAGATATATCTGAGCAAACGGGGTTGGCCTATAGCATTATCCGCCCCGGCCTGATTTATGGCCCCAATGGCCATATGTGGACAAAGGCGATGTTCCAACTCTGTCTCTTATACACATCTCCGA
>WGEI01000308.1 GCA_015492875.1 Anaerolineae bacterium
GTTTAGGCTATTATACCGGCCCTATCTTTGAGGCGGTAATCACCGAGCCAAATATCGGCAGCATCGCCGGCGGCGGGCGCTACGACGAACTCATTGGCCTCTTCCGTAAGCAAAACCTGCCGACAACGGGCATCTCACTCGGCATCGAGCGCATCATCGACTTGATGGACGAGTTTAATCTCTATCCCGAACATATCGGCGGCACAGTTGTGCAAGTATTGGTGAGCGTGTTTAACGATAAAACCCGCCCCGCCTCACAGCAATTAGCGACCGCCTTGCGTGAGGCGGGTATTTATACTGAAATTTACATGGGCTATAAAAATCTCGGCAAGCAATTCGCCTATGCCGATAAAAAAGGCATCCCGCTTGTAGCCGTCTTAGGTCCCAATGAAGTAGCACAAGGGCAAGCCCGCCTTAAACGCCTCTCCGATGGCCATGAAGAAGCCGTTCTCATTGATGATGTAGTTGCTACGGTACAGCGGTTACTCGCTCTGTGACGTGAGCATAGGGGGCATTCTCAATGCAGAATGTCCCTTTCTCAAAGTTTTTGTGCAGAATGTTACAGCGCCTTATATTGCACTACGAGCTGAATTCCGTTAATATGCCGTCAAGCGTTAATCGTTTAAGTGGCTGTAGCCAGAAGGATAAATCCTATGACGCATTTCCCCCGCTCTAGCGGCATATTGCTACATCCTACCTCACTCCCCGGTCGTTATGGTATCGGTGATTTGGGAGAATGGGCTTATCGCTTTGTGGATTGGCTAGTGGCTCATGGCCAGTCGATATGGCAAGTATTGCCTTTAGGCCCCACCAGTTATGGCGATTCTCCCTACCAGACACTCTCAGCTTTTGCTGGCAATCCACTACTGATTAGCTTGGATAAATTAGCTGGCTACGGTTGGCTTACCGCTGAAGATTTGGCCGATGTCCCGCCCTTTCCTGCCGACCGTGTGGATTATGGCTGGGTGATTGACTATCACTTTAAGAAGCTATTTCTTGCCTACGAGCGGTTTGCCTCTGGAGCTTCTGCAGAGCAGAAAAGCGCTTTTGCCGCGTGGTGTGCCGATAACGCCTTCTGGTTAGAAGATTTCGCCCTGTTTATCGCGCTTAAAGATGCGCATGGAGGTCGCGCATGGGTAGAATGGGATGAGCCTTATGCGCTGCGCGATGAAATCGCCTTAGCTGAAGCCCGTGAAGAGCACAAACTCCGCATCGCTCAGCACCGTTTCATCCAGTGGCAGTTCCATGCCCAATGGCTAGAGCTTAAGCATTATGCCAATGAACGGGGGGTGCGTATCATTGGCGATATCCCCATTTTTGTCGCCCATGATAGTGCTGATGTTTGGGCAAATCCTGATAAATTCACACTAGATGAAAAAGGCCGTCCGACCGTTGTCGCAGGTGTGCCGCCTGATTACTTCAGCCCAACAGGCCAGCGCTGGGGCAATCCCTTATATCGTTGGGATGTCATGGCCGAAAATGGATATGAATGGTGGATTAGCCGCTTCCGCCAGCAACTCACCCTAACCGATATTCTACGTATTGACCACTTTCGCGGTTTTGATGCTTATTGGGAAATCCCCGCCAGCGAGCCGACCGCAGTCATCGGCGAGTGGAAACCCGGCCCGCGTTTCGCCCTGTTTGAAGCCGTGCGCGAGGCGCTTGGCAAACTCCCCATTATTGCTGAAGATTTAGGCATCATCACCCCAGAAGTTGAGCAGTTACGCGATGGGTTAGGCTTTCCCGGCATGAAAGTGCTCCAATTTGCATGGAGCGACCCCAAAAACCCCTTCCTGCCACATAACCATGTCCCGAATTGTGTTGTTTATAGCGGCACACACGATAACAACACCACGGTTGGCTGGTGGCACGAAGAGACGAATGACCATGTACGCAATATCATCAAGGACTATATCCAATGCGATGTGTACGAGGCGAATTGGACGCTCATCCGTCTAGGGATGGCTTCCGTCGCGCATACCTTCATCGCACCAATGCAGGATATTCTTAGTCTTGGTAAAGAGGCGCGCATGAACACCCCCGGTGTACAAGGCGGAAATTGGCAATGGCGTCTCCAGCCTCATGATTTTGATAATCCCGGCAAAGACCGCTTAGCCCATTTTACTTGGCTTTATCAACGCCGCCCAGACCAGCAAGAGCGCATGTATGGTGATGTCGCTGTGAATAATGGTGACTAAAATTGACTTCTCAACCCATACTCAAAGGCCGCCCATAATCAACAGGCGGTTTTTTGTTAAACATAGCAAGCTATCTATCTGCGATACGGGTATAATGAATGTGTAGCCTTCTGTCTATTACAGGAGCAAATACCGCATGAAAATCAAAAAAATATCGATTTTAGCTTTCGCCTTTGTTTTCTCATTAGCACTCGCCAGTATTGATGCCAATGCTCAAGATTCGGAAGAATTGTGTGCTGCTATCATAGATACGGCATTCAGCACATTAGATTTAGCCTGCGCAGATATGCCCGATAACAGCGCCTGCTATGCCCATGCACCCGTTGCCGCCGCTTTTAGTGCCGATGCGGGCGACATTACTTTCGATACGCCGGGCGATATTGCCCCGCTTTCCAGCCTAGAGGGTTTGCAAACTCGTGGCTTAGACCTCGGCAGCGAGGCGCTTGGTATCGCTTTAATCCGCCAGCAAGTTGATGGTGTCGCTGTGTCACTGCTGCTGGTAGGAGAGGGCGCTATCCGCAATGTCGCCCAACCATCTGCTGATGTCACGCCAACTTTGATGGGCACTGCACCGCCTGCTGGGGCCAATATCCGCCGCGCCCCCAACACTACAGAGACGATTGTCTGGCCACTTGGCCCTAATGAGCAGGTTTTGGTGACGGGAAAGCTAGCCGATGGTACATGGCTGCGCGTAGAAATTCCCAGCCGCTACGGCGGTATCGGTTGGGTATATGCCCCTGCCATTACGCTTAATGGTGATATTAACTCGCTGCGCACTGTTACCCCCAATAGCCCCCCGCCTGTGCTCGATAGTGGTGGCTTTGACCGTTGGCAGGCGCTTACCCTAGAAACTACCCCGTCCGATGCCCCCTGTGTTTTAGCCCCCCAAAGCGGCCTCATCATTCAAGTTGATGACCCATCACAAGCCGCTACTTTTGAAATTAATGGCGCGACGCTCATAGTACGTGGCACAGCCTTCCTACAGGCCATTATGGACGATGCGATGACGATCATTGCCTTAGAGGGCGAAACTGAGCTATCGTCGCAAGAGACAACAGAAACGGTGCAAATGGGTTTCAAATCTAGCGTGTCATTAGATGAGGATGGTCAAGCAGATGGACCTCCATTGTTAGCCTCTGTCGCATCAGGCGATGACTTACGCGCTATTCCGCTCAACGCGCTACCGCGCCCGGTGAGCTTAGTGCCAGATATTCCATCTATTGATGCCACACCAGAAGCCACTACCGAGCCGACGCCAGCGCCAGAAGCGACGCCTGTGCCAGAGACCGCAACCGAGCTATCCGCCACTGAGCCTTTGGCGACCGAAGAGCCAGCGAATACCGGCTTTGCCGATGTTTGTCAAATGCAGGTCACCAATCCCGATGGCATCAATGTGCGCAGTGGGCCGGGAACGCAATACCCGATAGCGACCTATTTGACTACAGGCGAGCGTCCAGTGCCGTTTGGCCGCGCCCGCGATGAATTTGGCTTCTACTGGTTTAAGATTGATGCAGAAGAAAATCATTGGATACGTGAAGACACTATCGAGATGAGTGGTGACTGTTTGCGCGCTGTGCCTTCGGTCAATTTTGAATCTACTACACCACCGCAGTCATCAGCCGCCCCAGCAGCAGGCGCGCCTACGCTGTTCTCAAGCGATTTGAACACAAACGTTTGCCCTGGCCCTTCGTATTTGCAAGGGCAGCCCTTTACCGCCTCGATAGCGGTTTCTCTTGGTGGCACATGGACTGCTAGTGCTGGTACAACCGTAACCTTCACCACCAACGGCGGCTCTTTAACGGAATATGGGGCTTATCTTCGTTTGTTAGACTTAGGCCGTAATACCATTGCCGATTCTGGCGGTTCGCGGACGTTGACATGGACTTTCAATCAAGATACACAATTCAATATCTTTATGGCCGCTAAAACAGGGGAGACTGTCACCCTAGAAGTGGTCTGTCAATAACGCAGAATTGTCCATAAGTTTTCAGTGCGAGGTGGGCAACATATGCTCACCTTGTTGTTTATGGGAGTTTACAATGAATAGTGATACTGCTTATACCTATTTTGAAAAAAGCGGCATTTGTGCTGGGATGCGCGGGGCTTTCACGCCAGAAGTTGCCCTAGAAACTACCCGCGCTTTGATGGAAGAGGGGATTAACGTTTTTGAATTCACTATGAATAGCGAACAGCCTATCGCGGCCATGCGCGCAGTAAAGGCCGAGTTTGGCGATGATGCTTGTGTGGGGATGGGGACGGTGCTCTCTGTCGAGACGGCGCAGCGCGTTTTAGATGCCACCGCAGACTTTATCGTTTCACCTGCTTTTCAGCCAGATGTCGTTCAAACTGTCTTAGCAGCGGATGTGCTGGTGGCGCCCGGCGTCACAACCCCCAGCGAGGCGGTCGCTGCGTGGGATATGGGCGTTAAACTGCTGAAATTATTCCCAATTGGCGCGCTGGGAATTGAGTATTTTAAGGCGATTTTTGGACCATTGAATCATATGCGCTTCATGTGCAATGGTGCGATGAACGATACTAACGCCCGCCAATTCATTGAAGCGGGGGCTGTTGCTTGTGGTATGGGGAGTTGGCTAACGGGTGATGGTACGTGGCCGCCCTCTCGCGTTCGTAGCCGCGCTTTTGTATTGAGCAACGCGGTTGAACTAGCGCGTACCGGGCGTGCGCCTCGTCTTGAGGCTTAATCGCTGCGCCTTGTGACTTGCTTTTTGCTTCTTCGCTACCTAGCATACGCCATTGGAGTTTTGCGTAGCGGCAATAGAAGGTTTCTATGGGCACAGAACAAACGAAGCAGCGTATTGTAGTTAAGGTGGGCACAAGCACGCTCACTGCTGGTGGTCGCGCCTTGAACCGCCAGCGTATTTTAGAGTTGGTGCAACAACTGGCCTATCTTCACCAACTTGGCCACGAGGTAGTTCTCGTCTCTTCTGGCGCACAACTGGCCGGCAGAGAGCGCCTCAGCTATCCAGATTTTGGGCGCTCTGTGCCCGTTAAACAACTCCTGAGTGCTGTTGGGCAAAGCCACCTGATGCGCATTTATAATGACCTCTTTGACATTTTCGGCATTGTCGTTGCTCAGGTGCTTTTAGTGGCGGAAGATTTGCGCCATCGCGCCCGCTATCTCAATGCGCGTGATACCTTACAGACATTACTAGACCGCCGCATTATTCCGATTGTCAACGAGAACGACACGACAGCCACCGAAGAAATTCGCGTTGGCGATAATGACAATCTTTCCGCACTGGTTGCTAGCGCGCTGGAAGCTGATTTGCTGATTATCCTCACCGACCAGCCCGGCCTCTTCACGGCTGACCCGCGCTATGATACAGAGGCACGTCTAATTGAACGTGTGACGAAAATTGATGGTCGGGTCATGGCTATTGCGGGTGGCATAGGTACACCAATGGGCACAGGGGGCATGATGACCAAAGTTGAGGCGGCTCAACTCGCTCAACGGAGCGGGGTGACGGCCATCATCGCCGCTGGACATGAACCCAATGTACTAGGGCGCATTATCGAGGGGGAAGCACTTGGCACACGTTTTGAACCTGCCATTAGCCATTTAGAGAGCCGCAAACGCTGGATGCTTGCCGATAAACCGCAGGGCGTGGCTCATGTAGATGATGGCGCGGTGCAGGTCTTACTGCGTGGCGGGGCGAGCTTACTGCCCGTTGGCGTGATAAGCGTCGAAGGGCAGTTCGGGCGTGGCGCATTGCTGGAAGTTGCTGCGCCTTCCGGTGAAGTGATTGCTCGTGGTTTGAGCAATTACGATAGCGAAGATGCGAGTAAATTATGTGGTGTCAAGTCGCAACAGATTCTCGAAGTTCTCGGCTATAGTTATGGCGATTCTCTGATACACCGCAACAACATGGTGCTTCTCGGATAGTTAAAAGCCGCCGCTCTTCAATTGGTTATATAATGTTGTGGTATTTGACTTATCCGAATAAATTCACTCATGAGAAATTTGCTAGAATAGAGAGGCAATCCTTTGAAATTTGTTAAAGAGAAGGGCACAGGGAGTTATGGTTGCAAATACAGCTACAACGATTGACTTGACGGCGATGGGTCGCCGCGCAAAAGAGGCGTCGCACCACCTCGCTCAATTCACGACCGAGCGGAAGAACGCGGCGCTATTGGCTATTGCCGATGCGTTAGAGGCGCGCGCTGAAGAGGTGCTGGCCGCCAATCGATTGGATGTTGAAGAAGCCCGCGCCAATGGTGTTGATGTCCTATGGATACGTGACCGTATGGAGATGGAACGGCGCATGCCCGGCATGATTGCTGACGTGCGCAAAGTGGTGGCTCTACCAGACCCCGTTGGGCGCATTTTCGATGATCGCGAGTTGGAAAACGGCCTTAAAGTTCATAAACGCCGCGTCCCTTTGGGGGTGCTTGGTACGATTTACGAGGCGCGCCCAAATGTGACGGTAGATGTCGCTGTTTTGGCGCTAAAAACCAGTAACGCTGTAATTCTGCGCGGTGGTAAAGAAGTCTTGCGGACGAATATAGCCTTAGTGCGTATTTTGCGCGATGCCCTAAAACAGCAAGGCTTGCCTGTGGATGCCATTCAGTACATTGAAAGCACAGACCGCCGCTATGTTGGCCAGATGCTCAAATTGCACCAATATATCGATATGATTATCCCGCGCGGTGGCAACAGCTTGCATAACTTCTGCCGCGAAAATAGCACCATTCCGGTGATTACTGGCGGTATTGGCATTTGTCACCTATTTGTGGACGAAACCGCCGATATAGACGGCTCTTTGCGCGTAATTCATAATGCGAAGACCCAGCGCCCCGCCGTGTGTAACGCGCTAGATACTTTGCTTGTTCACGAAAACATCGCCGCTGAGGTTTTGCCCCGCGTGGTCGAACATTTACGCAGTGACGGCGTGCGCTTCAAAGCCTGTCCCAAGTCATTTGCCTTGTTAAAAGGGCAAGAGGGCGTTGAGCTTGCTGGTGCGGACGATTTTGATACTGAATGGTATGCCTTGATTTTAGGGCTGAAGGTGGTCAGCGGGGTAGATGAAGCGATTGCCCATGTTCGCCAGCATAGCACACAGCATAGCGACGGCATTTTGACGCAGGATGCCGCCCATGCCGAACGTTTCCTGAATGAGGTGGATTCGGCGGCTGTCTACTGGAATGCCAGCACCCGCTTCACTGACGGTAGCGCGTTGGGATTGGGCGCAGAAATCGCCATCAGCACCCAAAAACTTCATGCGCGTGGTCCCATGGCACTAGAGGAGTTGACGACTTACAAATGGGTCATTGTCGGGCAATATACCGCCCGTGACTGAGGCTTTGGGGCTTGTCGTTTGATTGGCTAAACCTCAAAACGTGGATGAAAATACAATGCAACAAACACTGATCTTAATTAACCCTAACGCCGCAAGTGGCCGTGCCGAAGCAATCTGGCAGCGCTTGGCTTCTCATGTTGAAGCCCAAATGGGTGCATTACAGGTTGCGATAACCAATCAACCTGAAGACGTTGTGCAGTACGTTGATGAAGCACAACAAAACGGCATGACACATATTCTAGTCGTTGGTGGCGATGGGACGAACCACGCTTTGATTAACGCCCTCGCCATTAGACAAGCCCAATATCCAGAAAATCCGCTACCGGTTGGTGGTACAATTCCCGTTGGTACAGGTTGCGATTGGGCGCGCATGCTGAATATTCCCTTCAAATCAGAGGCAATCGGCGTATGGCTAGCGCAGGCACAGGCGAAGTTAGTCGATATTGGCGTACTACATTACACAACGGATGATGGCCAATCCTGTCAACGCTACTTCTTGAATGTAGCCAGCGGTGGGCTAGGGGGAGAGGTCGTCGCCCGTGTCAATCGCACTCGCCGCCGCCGTTCATGGACATTCTTCAAATCCACCGTATCCACCTTATTCGCCTATGCTCCCATTCCTATGCGCGTTGAAGTCGATGGCGAAGTTTGGTATGACGGCGATAGTTATATCGTCGCCGTTGCCAACGGTACGACTTTCGGGCGGGGGATGAAAGTCGCCCCCCATGCCGAAATTCAAGACGGCCTGTTGGATGTTATTCTGGTAGAGGGCATGTCTCGGTTCAGCGCCTTGAAAGCTTTGCCAAGCCTTTATAAGGGCACACACTTAAACCACCCTCGCGTGCAATGGCGACGAGGGAAAGACATAAAAATTATCACATCAGATTCGCTAGATGTTGAGCTAGATGGAGAATATGTCAAGGGCACAGCGCTGCATTTTAGCGTGTGCCCTTCATTGTTGCGCTTATTAGTTTGATGCTGGCGGATTACCATTTGTTGAGTTGCTGCTTGTACTTACGGCGTTATTGCCATTGCTCGTTGCTGGAACTTCAGAGGTCGCCGTATTGGCTGATTCAGCCTTGTCATCGGCGCTTTTTGTAGCGCTGGTGCGGGCTGCTTCAGCCTCGCTTGTTGCATCGGTTGTGCTTTCGCTGGTCGATGTACTGGCTTCACTGGTGGTAGAACTGCTGTCTTGCGTTGGCGTGGTGGTAGATTCCGCTGTGGTGCTGGTCACTGTCGTTTCTGAAGTGGTCGCCTCTGTTTTTGTTTCCGCTTTTTCTTCCGTGTTTGCCGCTGTTGTTGCCGCGCTATCTTGCGTAGCTGTTGCAGGCGCTTCGGTAGCGGTGGACAACGTGGATGAAGTTTCTTCATGCACACCACTCTCAGGGATAGCCGATGCAATGTTGCCAGATTTAAGCGCAGATTCATAGCGCCCCAGTAACTCGATGAGCACAGGCACAGAGAGCGGTTTCGCCATGTATTCATCGCAGCCCGCCTCTAGACAGCGCTCGCGGTCACCAGCCATTGCATACGCGGTCACAGCCACAATTGGGGTTTTGAAGCCCTGTTTACGCAGTTCCCGCACCACATCTAAGCCAGTTAAATCACCAACCAATTGAATATCCATCAACACAAGGTCAGGGTTATCTTGCCCAAAATTCGCAAGGACATCCGCCCCATCAATGTAGTTCATCACCTCGTGATTGCCCATCCGTGCCACCCGTTTCACTAGAAACAAATTGGCCGGATTGTCTTCGACGTAAAGAATTCGCATATTGCCCCACCTTCATACCATCTGTGGTTTTATACATTTGCCGCAGCAGAAGCATCGTCCTTCATACCGGACGGCACTTGAGTTGCTGTTTGCTCGCTCAATGGCCCCGTTTTTGGACGTGCGGGCACATCAACTTTGTCTTGCTGGCGATAGGCCGGCACGGTGAAGTAGAAAGTGCTGCCTTTACCCAGCTCGCTTTCTGCCCAAATGCGCCCACCCATCAGTGTAACCAATTGGCGCGAAATAGCTAGGCCGAGACCAGCACCAGAACGCGGGTCTCGCCCTTTTCCACCAACTTGTTGGAACTCTTCAAAGACTTTATCAACCTCATCAGGCGCAATGCCAACCCCTGTATCCGTGACGGCGAATTTGACATGATCGCCTTCTGTCGTGATTTTTAGGCTGATGCTGCCCTCATCTGTATATTTTACCGCATTACTATACAAGTTTAGCAAAATCTGGCGCAAACGCTTATCATCCGCCCAGCACAATGGCGGCGGGCTGGGGACTTCTTCCGTAAACTTCAGCGGTTTATGTTTAGATGCCGCCAGACCGCGCGCTGTCGCCAAGACAGATTCAATGATGGGCGTTAACTCGACGCGCTGCATCACAATTTCTAGTTTGCCCGCATCGACGCGCGCCAAGTCGAGAATATCGTTGATGACCGCCAGCAACTGTTGCCCGCTGGTGTGAATCTGTTCAAGGTCACCGCGATAAGTCTCTGGCAGCGGAATATCATCGTACATCACGGGAAACTTCAGCATCGTCTCACTGAAGCCGATAATCGCATTCAGTGGCGTGCGTAGCTCATGGCTCATGTTCGCTAAGAATTGCCCTCGGAACTGTTTTGCCCGCTCGGCGGCTTCTCGTGCCACTTCTAACTCTACATTCGCCTCTTTCAATTGGTCAGAGAGCGCTTGACTGCGGAGTAGCGCTTTTTGTAGCTCTTGCCGCTTTTCGAATAGCGCATCAGTTGTACGTCGCTCACGCTGGTAGTTCATCAGCGCCCACTGAGCTACTTGATATAGCTCACCAGTTACCTGCACCGCCAACAATGCGCTAAGGAAGGTCATAATGATGGCGATAACCGCTATATCTACCGGGTGAGGGGTAGTGATATTAAAAAGCGGCGGACCTAAGAGCAAAATGACCGAACAGCCCAATGCTGTCAACATGGTTTGCGTGGGCGGCAATAAAAGCCCAACGAAGAAAACAACAATGGGATAGGCAAATGGGATGAAGCGCAGCGCATTCTCATCCCCCCATATCCATGGCACAGCCATACTTGATACTAGGGTGATGGTGAATAGCCACATTGCCCATAGCGCTTTCTGCTCCCGCAATAAGCGGCCTGTGAGGAGCGAGCCAACTAGCAAAATGCCCAACGAAAGATACCAGTGCATAATCTGGTTAGAGCTGTTATAAGCGCCAAACACAAACAACACCATAACCAGAAAGCTGACGACAGCGACTAGAATTTTCCATAGGAGATTGAGGCGGTCGGCTTTAACTTCTGCTGCAAAAGCCGCTGTACTGGGCAATTCCCCGCGAAAGATAGAATTGCCATAAGTGGTGCCTTCTTCACTCACTTCACTTGATTCGGTTGTGATTTCATTCATGATGATGCCCCGTCACTACATTTGCTGTTCTATGGCATTTCTACTTGAATTCGGCAGTAAACGATTTTGAGCAATATATTTTGATGAGCAGTAAAAGTTTTGTGATAATGTGAGCGTTAAATAGCATCACGTTGTCGAAATTTATGTTAATTTTACAACAAGTTTCCCCGATAATACCTTTAAGACTTCAAATTGCCAAATGAAACAAATATAAAACAAACGGAGCGAGTCCATAAACCCGCCCCGTTTTTCCTTTCAGCGAGGCGCTTGCGCTTTAGTTGATATTTTCAAAAATGCCAGCCGCCCCCATACCGCCACCAATACACATGGTCACCATGCCATACTTGCTATTGCGGCGGCGCATCTCATTGATAATCTGTACCGTTAGCTTCGCCCCAGTGCAGCCCAAAGGATGCCCCAAAGCAATCGCCCCGCCGTTCACGTTGACCTTTTCGGGGTCCATCTCTAGTTCACGGATAACGGCCAACGATTGCGAGGCAAACGCCTCATTCAACTCAATTAAATCAATATCGTTGAGCGTCAGGCCAGTGCGTTCTAACACCTTCGGCACTGCTTTAATCGGCCCAATACCCATGACCTCTGGCCGCACACCAGCCACCGCAAAGCCGACGAAACGCGCCAACGGCTTCAACCCCAATTGAGCCGCTAAACCCGCTTCCATCACGATGACACCAGCCGCGCCATCGCTCAACGGGCTGGAGTTGCCCGCTGTCACGCTGCCTCCCTGTTTGAAGACGGGCTTCAGTTTTGCCAGCGCCTCCATAGTTGTTTCGCGGCGCAGGTGCTCATCTGTCTCAAAAACACGCTTGATAGTGACGGGTTTCCCGTCTTCACCCAATACCGTTTCTTCAATCTCGAACGGCACGATTTCCTCAGCGAATTTGCCGGCGTCTACCGCCGCTGCCGCTTTCTGGTGGCTGTGATAGGCGAATTCGTCCATATCTTCGCGGCTAACGCCGAATTCTTCCGCCACATGTTCGGCTGTGTGCCCCATCGCCATATAGACCTCTGGCGCATTCCGTGCCATGTACGGGTTCGGGCTGAGCTTATGGCCGCTCATCGGTACGAGCGACATCGTCTCCGCACCGCCAGCAATGATGACATCTGCGCCGTTTGCGATAATGCGTTCGGCGGCCATAGCAATCGTCTGTAGACCGCTAGAGCAAAAGCGGTTGACTGTAACGGCGGGAATATCCACCGGCAAGCCAGCGCGTAGGGCGATAACCCGCGCAAAGTTCAACCCTTGAGCGCCTTCTGGCATGGCGCAGCCGATGATGACATCGTCAATCTGTTGCGGGTCTAATTTCCCATCCGTCTGGCGCATCAGCTCTTGAATGACCGTAGCGGCCATGTCATCTGAGCGCACATTTCTCGTTGTGCCCTTAACGGCTTTTCCTACAGCAGTTCTCGTCGCGGCGACAATAACAGCTTCTCGCATGATAATACCCTTTCACACTTTATTTTATGCTTGGAGGGCCTCACGATGGACGCCCTTATGCCTGTATCTTCCGCTTAGTTACGTAGCGGCTTATTGTTTTGCAGCATGTACATAATGCGTTCCTGCGTCTTGGGTTGTTGAATGAGGTCAACAAAGGCCTCGCGCTCAAGGTCTAGGAACAGTTGTTGAGTGACCCATTGCGGCTCGGAAAGCGCCCCACCGGTCATGATATTGGCGAGATGGCGGGCGATGTAAGCATCGTGTTCAGTGGCGTAATTGCCCTCAACAAAGCCCTGAATGCCCAGTAGCAGGGCGGCATGGGCATCACGCCCGGAGGCGTATACCAGTTCTGGTTCTTGTGGTGTGTAAATGGCTGCCAGCCCTAGCGCGGCCTTTTTCGCTTCACCCAGCAAATGAGCGCGGTTCATCACAATTTTGTCATTGGTGGCGAGGAAGCCTATTTCTTGGGCGATTTTGGCGCTCTCACTCACGGTTGCTGTGGCGACTGTTTGCAGGATTTTCTCCAATGCCGGCAAGACATCCGCGCCGCGCTGGGCTAACGGGTTCACCA
This sequence comes from Anaerolineae bacterium, assembly GCA_015492875.1. Lineage (GTDB taxonomy): Bacteria > Chloroflexota > Anaerolineae > Aggregatilineales > Phototrophicaceae > S146-30. Next base: position 12,940 of record WGEI01000308.1, read on the forward strand.
AACGGCGAACAAGCTCTTTCATGCCGCCACCAGCGGGCACAAGGCCGACGCCAATCTCCACCAACCCGATATAAGATTCGATATGGGCGACGACAAAGTTACCAGCCATCACCAACTCGCAACCACCACCCAGCGCCATATTATGTACAGCAACCACCACTGGCTTGGAGGCATACTTGAGCGCCATAGTCAAATCTTGGAGGTTCTTGACCATTTGCTCAATGCCTTCAACCCCAGCCATTATCGCGCTTGGGTCTAAGCCCGCACCAATCGAGAAGCGCTCGCCATCATTGCCGATAACCAACGCCACATAATCATCGTTTTCCTCTAGTAGGCGCACCGCTTCCCAGCCAATTTCAACTAGACCTGTGGTAATGGTGTTTTGTTTAGAGTGGAATTCCCACAGCAGCACACCGTCGCCCATGTCATACACGCTGGCATCATCATTACCAGCGACTTCCGCACCTTTAGCGCGCAATTCAGCGATGGTGATTTCACGCGGGTCACGTTCCAGCGGTACATAATCGCCCGCTTGTGGGCTGTAATAGCCAATCACGAGGCCATTCTCATCGTGCTGGTAAAATGTGCTCTTACCACTGGCGACCATGTCCTTCACCCACTGCGCAACTGGATAGCCAGCATCTTCGAATGGCGCAATCGTATCGGGAACGCCAATCGCATCCCAAATTTCGAACGGCCCCATTTGGTGATTGAAGCCCCACTTCATCGCATTGTCGATATTCACCAGCGTTTCAGTGATTTCTGGCACGCGGTTTGAAGCATAGGCCAGCAAAAAGGCGAAATGATGCCATAAGAACTGCCCCGCGCGGTCATCTTCGTTAATCAGCAGGCGAATGCGTTCGCCCAGCGGTTTAACGCGTTTATGCTTTTCAACGCTTTCAAAGCTGGGTTTGCTCGGTGGTTCATATTCCATCGTTTGTAAGTTGAGCGCCCACAGCTCTTTTTTACCGTTTTCACGCCTCATCCAGTAGAAGCCGCGCCCCGTTTTACGGCCTAACCAGCCCTCTTCCAACATCTTATCGGAGAGCGCCCGCGCACCGGGATGATTGAGAACCTCACGAGCGGGGTCATCGGGGATAGCTTCATAGAGGTTGCGCGCTACATAAACCGCAACGTCAAAACCGACGAGGTCATTCAGGTTGAACGTCGCCGTCTTCGGGCGGCCAATCAGCGGGCCTGTGATGGCGTCCACTTCTTCCACAGTATAGCCGTGGTCAAGCGCGTAGTTCATAGCTTGCATGCCAGACATGGACATGAAGCGGTTGCCGATGAAGTTGGGGCGGTCTTTACAGATAACCACACCTTTGCCCAGTACGCTTGTGCCAAACTCCACCATGAAATCGACCAGAGCGGGGTCTGTATTTTCGTGGGGGATGACCTCTAACAAATGCAGATAGCGCGGTGGGTTGAAGAAATGCGTCCCCATAAACCGCCGTTGGAAGTCTTCGCCAAAGCCTTCGGCAATATCGCGGATGGGAAGGCCAGATGTATTGGTTGTAATGATGGCATCAGCGCGGGCGACCTTGATGACTTTACTCATCAACTCCCGTTTGACATCCAGCTTTTCAACGACAACCTCAATAATCCAGTCCGCTTCGCTCAGACGCTCTAAATCGTCTTCGATGTTCCCGGTGCTGATACGCTTCATATCCGCCATGCTGAACAACTGGGCTGGGCGCATTTTCTGCATCCGCTTCATGTTGTTCAGCACAATGGCGTTACGCTTTGCTGGCGAATCCCCCGGCTTTGTATCTGGCGCGGGAATATCTAAAACCAGCGTATCAATGCCGACGCCTGCGAGCAGGGCAGCGATGCCGCCCCCCATCGTCCCAGAGCCGATAACTGCTGCTTTTCTGATCTTAAAGCTCATTTTTCTCAATACCTTTCGTGGATACACAAGAGAACCTGTATTGGGCACAAGAGAACCCCATGCCCCGCAATATCATTAAGCTAATTCGCGGCGGGTATAGCCCAAAATACGCCGCGCCACAATGAGCGTGTTAATCTGGCCAGTGCCTTCATAAATATCGTTGATTTTGCCGTCGCGCATCCATTTCTCGACGAGCCACTCGCGGGTATAGCCCATTGGCCCCAAAATCTCGACAGCTTTTTGGGTAATCCACGTCACTGCGCGCCCTGCTTTCACTTTCGCCATCGATGCCTCCAATGGATTCGGTGTGCCTTGATCGAGCATGACAATAGAGCGTAAAGTGAGCAAGTAGGCCGCTTTTAACTGGCGCTCCATCTCTAAAACATCGCGCTGCAATGCCGTGAGTTTATGGCGCGGCGCGCCGTACGGAATTTCTATCCCTTCTTCTGTCAATTTTTCTTTCACAAACTCCAGTGCAGCCCGCCCAATGCCAATCGCGCTGGCGGCGACGAAAGGACGGCTAGCATCAAAGGTGGCCATCGCGCCCTTAAAGCCTTTGTTGCCCGGCTTTTGCACCTCTGGGCTGCCGAGAATGTTATCTGCGGGAATACGCGCATTGTTGAACACAATCGAGACGGTATCGCTGGCACGGATGCCGTGTTTCTTCTCGACTTTGCCAATGCTGACGCCCGGCGTCCCCGCCTCTACGATGAAAGACTTAATGCCCGCGCGCCCCGCATTTTTGTCAACTGTTGCCCATACGACCACTAAGCCGTTGCTCTCTTCTAGTGCCAACTTGCCGTTTGTGATGAAAATTTTCTCGCCATTGAGCACCCATTCGTTGGTCTCTTCATCGAAAACGGCTGTCGTCGCAATCGAAGAGTTATCCGAACCAGCGCCGGGTTCAGTGATGGCCATCGCGCCCCATGCTGGCTCATCGCCCTCTGCGAAACGGCTCAAAAAACGAATTTTTTGCTCTGGCGTACCAACAGCTTGAATTGCAGCGCCACCAAGTCCGCCCCAGGGCACGCATAGATAAATACCAGCATCGCCCCATGACAGTATTTCCACCATGAGCATCAGGCCGAGATTGTCATGGCGCTCTCTCTTAGGCTTACCTCCGCCGTTGCTTGTCTCGCTACTTTCGCCGCTCAGTTGCTTTTGCGCTTGCTTGATGGCTTGTTTAGAAAGCTCTTTCATGAATGGCCACATTTGCTCAATAAAGGCTGTTGGCCGCTGGTGTTCGTTTTCATCAAGTTCGCGTGAAAAAGGGCGCATGGTGCTTTCGGCGAGGAATTTCGCCATCTGCGCCTGCTGTAGTAGATGTTCTGGAATTTCAAAATCAATCGCCATTGTTGCTTATCCTATTCTTACCGCCAAAACGCTTTGCATCCATTAAACCATTGCCAAGCCTTCAAAATTGGCGAATCCACGCCCATTGCGCAGCCAACGTTCTGCCGGATATTCACGGATGAAGCCATAGCCGCCCAAAATTTGCACGCCGTTATCCGTGACTTGCAGCACCATCTCGTCGGCATAAGTTTTCGCTAGATAGGCCTCTTTGCTGGCGTCTTCGCCTTTGTCCAATTTCCACGCCGCTTCCCATACCATGAGGCGAACGGCATCAATCTCGATGGCCATCTCGGCCAGCATGAATGCGATGGACTGGTTTTGCGCAATAGGTTTGCCGAATTGGACGCGCTGTTTGGCATAGTCACGGGCATATTCATAAGACGCCCGCGCCACGCCTACGGCCATCGCCGCCAGTGCAGTACGGCTACGCGCTGTTAAAACCTCGTAATCAATACCAACAGGGCCGCCAAGTTTAGCGGAGGCGGGGAGTTTCACGTTGTCGAATTTGACGCGGTAGTTGGGCAGGGCATTAAGTCCCATGAGTTTTTCCCGCGCTACTATGCTCAAGCCCTCTGTTTCCCGTTCGACAATAAAGGCCTCTGTGCGACCGCTTTCTGCATCACGGGCATAAACCAATATGTATTTGGCTTCTTCTGCCAGTGGCACGAAACCCTTCACACCATTGATGACGAAGCTATCTCCATCTGCCGTGAAAGTCGTTTTTAACTCGTTCGGGTCGAATAGCACAGCGGGTTCTAAGAAGGCGGCTGTTGCTGGTGCGAAATCCTCTTCTAAAAATAAAGGCAATAGCTGCTCACGCTGTTTTGCCGTGCCATATAGCACGACGGGGTAGGCGAATAGCGCCGGTGTGAGGATGTGCATGGCGATTGCAAGGTCACCGAATGCCATTTCTTCAGCGGCCAGCACGCCAGTAACGGCGCTCATTTCGCCGAAGCCGCCCAACTCTTCCGGTATGGCTGTCGGGATAAGGCCGAGTTGCCAGCCAGTGTGCACAACATCTACCGGTGGCTCGCTGGTTTCGTCAGCATCATGTGCGACATTGCGCATATCGTTGGTAGCAAAACGCCGAATGGTGTCAATCAGTAGTTGCTGGTCTTCAGTAGGGGTAAACGATACCATAGATTGATACTTCCTTTTAATCGGTTTAGCGAACAATACAGCTATGTATACGCATATCACTGGCGCTACATACCGCCGCTAACTTCCAATACTTGGCCAGAAACATAGTTTGAAAGTGGACTAGCGAAGAAGAGCAACGCGCCAGCAGCCTCTTCTGGCGTACCGGGGCGCCCCATTGGAATGAGCATGGTGGCCATCTGGCGCAAGTGGTCGGGAATGCCCAGTGGAATGGTTTTTCCCTCGCGCTCAGTGGTTTCGCCCTGTTCCTTAGGTTGGGTTAGGCGCGTTTCTATATAGCCAAAAGCGACAGCATTCACCTGTATATTGAATTGCCCCCACTCTTTAGACAGGGTTTTCGTCAGGCCGATGATGCCGGCTTTCCCTGCGGCGTAATTCGCCTGCCCAATGTTTCCCCGTGTGCCAGAGGTGCTGCTAACGTTGATGATTTTTCGCGCTTTAGGAGTTTGGCCGTTGGCTTTTTCCTGCTTTGCCGCTTCACGCATATATGGCGCACAGGCGCGAATGAGGCGGAATGGCGCGGTGAGGTGAATGGCTAAGATGGCGTCCCATTGTTCATCGCTCATCTTATGCGCCATACCATCCCAAGTATAGCCAGCGTTATTGACTAGAATATCAATGCCGCCATAGGTACTCACCGTTTGGCCGATGAGTTCTTCAATATCGGCTGGTTTGGTTACATCGGCGGGGATAGCGAGGGCTTCGCCACCAGCATGACGTATCGCTTCGGCGGTGGCTTTTGTCGGCGCTTCGTCAATATCCGTGACGACAACACGCGCGCCATGTTGTGCAAACAAACGCGCGGCAGCAGCGCCAATACCTCGTCCGCTGCCCGTAATGATAGCAACTTGATTGTCTAATAATTTCACTTCGATAACCTTCAAAACTGTATTGACGAGCGATATTGAGCGTATTGCTCATAGTGCTAGGCCGCGCAAAAATGTGTCGGCCATAATATCGGCAATTTCTTGGCCGCTTAAACGCCCATCGGGACGATACCAGACACCTACCCAGTTATGCGCCCCTAACAGGGCTTTTGTAACGATGGCAACATCCACCTTACGGAAGACGCCACGATCAATGCCCTCTTGAATGACATCGCGGAATAGCTTCTCAAAATAATCGCGTTGGGCGAAGAACTTGTTTCGCTTCTCGATAAATGCGTCCATATCTTCCTGCCCAAATTGCCCGCCATTGCGTGGTGGAATGCGCATATTCATCAAAGCGCGTATTTCGAACACGAATGCCGCGCCAACTGCCGGATTATTCGCCAAATTGACGATATGTACCGCAATCATCTGTTTGAGTTTTTCAACGACGGGTTTTTCCTCTAATGCTACGGGTTCTAGCTGTTGGATGACATGCTCAATGCCGCCTTCTAAGACCGCAAGTAGTAGCGCATCTTTGTTGCGAAAGTGGTGGTATAGGCTGGCCGCAGTGAGGTTAACCTCTGCCGCAATATCTTTCATGGTTGTGGCTTCGTAACCGTTGCGGCGCAACACTTCCGCCGCTGCCATAATAATTTCCTCACGGCTGACTGTTTGGTCGGCGGGTTTGCGAGCCAAAAGCTTTCTCCCTTACCAAGTGGAAATAATTAAATCTAAATTCGATTAAATTATAGACCATCACTTAATACTGTCAAGCAAATCGCCCGCTATTGGCGCGGATTGGCCTTTACGCTGCACAAAATGCACAAAATGAATGATACACTTTGACCTTTTCAGCAGGGTTCACAGTTATGCCGCTCGCTCAGTATAATGACTGCGTCCGCCAAGTTGGGGGAGTGGGTTCATGAATGAATTGCGCTGGGCTAGTTTTGATTTAGTGTTTTTCGATTGCGATAGCACGCTTTCCACCATTGAAGGCATCGATGAGCTTGCTAAGTTGAAAGGCAAGGAATGGCGCGTTGGTGTGCTCACCGATAAAGCCATGAATGGCGAACTCGACCTTGCCGAAGTGTATGGCAAACGCCTGAAAGCCATTCGCCCAACGCGCGGCCAGCTCA
>WGEI01000309.1 GCA_015492875.1 Anaerolineae bacterium
CCGCATCCCGCGCAGCGTTGAATTACATGCGTTGGCAGATGGGCGGGTTTTAATACGTAGTGGGGATAAAAATCGCCCTTTGGGTGGGCAAGAAATTCTGCGGCTTGCCAGTGCAAAAAGCACAGGTGACTTTGAGTCTGAAGTTGTACCTGGCGCAACCAAAGATGATTTTAGCCGCAAGATGATTGATGAATATCTCGCCAAGCGTGCTGAGCGCACCAAACGCCCATATAACGGCAAAATCGATGATTTGCTGAAAGAAATTGGGGCAATTGACGCAGAGGGCAAACCTACAGTTTCTGGTATTTTGCTGTTTAGTGAATATCCTCAACATTGGTTGCCGCAAAGTAGTGTTGTATTCGCTAAATTTGTGGGGACAACCCCGCGCGGGGAAAACGGTCTAGCGGGTTATTCGCGGCGGGAAGAACTGACAGGCCCCCTACCCCGTTTAATTGAAGGGGCGTGGAATCTCATTTGGGGAGAAATGGCCGTAAGCGCAGTGGTGAAGGGGTTGGAACGCGAAGAAACTTATGAATACCCTCAATTCGCTGTACGCGAGGCGATTGTCAATGCGGTCTGCCATCGTGATTACCGCCTTAAAGGACGGCGCATTGAAATCCGCATGTATTCCGACCGGCTAGAAGTTATCTCTCCGGGTGGCTTACCGGGATTTATCACAGTTGAAAATATCAAGGATGAGCACTTTAGCCGTAACCCGCGTATTGTCAATGGGCTATTTCAATGGGGTTACATTGAAGAGCTTGGACTTGGGATTGACCGAATGATAGAGGTCATGGAGCAAGCTGGCCATAAACCACCTTATTTTGATGCGAGGCCGTATAGTTTTGCGGTCACGCTATACAATGCGCGAAAAGCGCCTAAGCCGCCAGAATGGACGCGGAACACCAATCATAGACAAGCGCGGGCACTTCAATACATCCGCGAAAACGGCTCTATTACCAACCGTGAGTATCGCAGTTTGTGTCAAGGGGTTTCTGCTGAAACGCTGCGCCTAGATTTGGCCGATATGGTGGAAAAAGGCATACTGCTCAAGGTTGGTTCTAAGAAAGGCACTTATTACATCTTAAAGTAGAGAAGCGGAGACTGAATGGGAACGCTGGCTCAACTATACATTATTGCAATTTTAATCAGTCACGGTTTGCTGTTGGTATATACCCTTTGGCGGCGTAATCATCAGCGCGAGGGGTTTTACTGGACACTTGCTGGCAGCATATTGGCGGCAGCAGCAAGTGCGGTTTATCTCTTGCCGGAAGATTGGCTTCTCGCTGGTAGTATAGGGCGGGTATTTCCGTTAACCTTACTGCTTTCCGGCACATTAATCGCTTTTGGTGGCCTTATATTGGGCGATATGGATTATCACCAACCACGCCCCATGACACGACGGGTATGGTTGGTTTTTAGCGCCTTGTGGCCAATTCTGTATGTGGTTTTAGCCCTCAGCAACAATAGCGGTGAACCTTACACTGGTGTATTTGATGCTGGAGCAACGCCTCAAGCCATTATTGCATTGGGTGGGGCTGCTTTAGGCGGTATATTCCTCATCATTGTTGGGTTTATCAATTTTTGGGCGGCCAATATCCCTGAAGTAGCAAACCGAGCGTTATATTGGACGCTAGGCGTCGGCATCGTACTGCTTGGCATAGCGCTGATGACAACTGGCGAACTAATCCCAGCCATGTTGGGGATGGCTGTTCTGTTGTTAGGCATTGCGGGCGCGGTGAATGGCTATACGTCTTACCGCGTCTTCGATATTCGCGCCAGCATGAGCACCATTTTGCGCACCTTAGTGCTAACCTTAGGCACGGGCGCTGTTATTTTTGGGGCGATGTATCTGGTGAATGGGTTGGAGTTGAGTAGCGATTTACAAGATGCGCTGGTGCTGGGTGTCTTAGCGCTCATCATTGCCGCGATTTATGTCCCTGCCCGTCAGATACTTGAAATGCTATTCCGCCGCCTGATACTCCCTAAACGCGCAAACCCGGCTCTAGTCACGCGCGAATATGCCCAACGGGTGGCCGCAGCACAAGACCTGAAAAACCTAGCTGTCATTGCCACCGATGCGCTCAACCAGCTTATGGGCATCAGGCGCTCTATTATCATTCTCGTCAATGGCACTTCACCTTCAGATGAAAATGAAATAGAGCTATTGATTATGCCCAACAAGGAAAATGGGAAAGAACAGCGCGCATCGTTGCGACGGGGAGGCCCTATTTTCCGCATTTTGGCGGGCAATCGCCGCCCCATCACCCAATTTGATATTGAATATGACCCTGAATGCCGTGAAATCGCTGTGGGCGAATTGGATTTTCTGCGTAGTCTTGGTATGCACGCTTATGCCCCCATTACGATTGAAGGCGTTTTTGCTGGCATTCTGGCGGCTGGCCCCAAAACGGATGATACAGCATACACAGAGCAAGATTTGGACTTACTGTTGACGCTTTCTCATCAAGTCGGTATCGCATTGCGTAATGCCCGCCTGATTGATGACCTGAAACATCTCAATGATACAATGCGGTCGCTCAATACAGGCTTACAATCCACTAAAGAAGAGTTGGAGAAGCTGGATGCGGTCAAAACAGACTTCATTACTGTGGCCAGCCATGAGTTGCGTACCCCACTCGCCCAGTTGCGCGGGTATACTGATATTCTCGATGCTTTGAACGAGCAAGGGATGTTAGACCAAGACCAGACACAAGGGCTAGTCGCGAACTTGCGTAAAGCTACAGAGCGCATGGAAGAACTAATTGGCGCAATGTTGGATATGAGTCAACTTGATATTAACGCAATGGACTTGCGCTTTGCCCAAACCACTGTGGAAAGCGTGTTGCGAATGGCTATTGAACCGTTGGCAGATAATATCAAGCAGCGCAAACTGACGCTCACCGTACGTGGTGCGCGTGGCCTGCCCCCTATTCAGGCGGACTTACAACGCTTGGTACAGGCTTTCCGCAATTTGATTATCAATGCAATTAAATTTACGCCAGATGGTGGTCGTATTGATATACGGGCTTCACTTTATGAAAGTGATAATGTGGAAGAGGCCAAGCATATTCTGGTAGAAATTCAGGATACAGGGGTGGGGATTAAGAAATCTGACTTGAACCTGATTTTCAAGAAATTCTACCGTGGATATGACCCATCTCTGCACTCCACAGGCACTTATAAGTTCTTAGGGGCAGGCCCAGGCTTAGGGTTAACCATTGCGAAAGGCGTCATCGAAGGGCATGGCGGCAAAATCTGGGCAGAAAGCCCCGGTCATGACCTTAAAAGTACACCGGGTTCAACCTTCTATGTACTTTTGCCGCTAACGCCACCAGAAGGGGCGAAGCGCGTGATGCCATTTGAGGCAGCGAGCGACTTTGAAAAGCATACTTCGCCACATTTACCTAGTGCGCGCAAAGAAACGACGCCCCGCCGCTAGCACTTATTCAGGGGAAGCGCTGATTGTGTAGCAAATCGCACGGCCTCGCTTCCCCATCTCGATAATGAGTCCCAAAGCCTTAAAACAGTAAAGCATACGCTGGGCTAAGCGGCGTTTTAACTTGCCAGATGTCGCCACATCAGCAGAAGTAAATACCTCTGGCACGGGGGGCAATAAAGTTAGCAATTGCTCTGCAGAAGAAAAATGATGAGCATGCTTAACTTCGATAAGTTGATGATCATAAATACTCCAGCCCTTACGCCGCCAACTCCCCTTCTTATCATCAAGCCACCACTCTTCCGCTTCTACAAGCAGCACTTCGACTGAAAAGTTTGACGACTGAAAAACGAAAGGAATTCGTACTAGTTCGTTAAATATATCTTCTACCCGCCCCTTTTTGGGGGAGCGACGGCGAGAAAGCACTATTTCCTCATCGGCAGATAGACGAACTATCCATTTCAGTTGGGGAACAGGATAAACAATATGAACAGACCGCTGTGGCAAAAAGTGCGCTAATTTGCGCTTTAATGCGCCAAAGTTATGCGTCTGTATCTCTATGAGGCGTTCGCCCCGAATGATGTCAATGACAAAACCATCAAGGCGTTGTTCAACCGCATCGCCATTCTGCTGATACCACGACTTCACTGCAGCATGGAGGGATTTTTCCGCTAATGTACCAATATGTGGGGATGTTTGGGGCTGCTTTGGCGGCTGGTCAGTAATAAAAATCGTCCTTATAACCGTTCAAAATTGAGAGCTGTGACTGTTGTATCTACCTGAATAAGCGTTTTTAGGGCATGTTGCAGATGGTCTGGGTCACCAGTGGTGAAATAGGTATGGTAATCTTTGGCGGGGGGAATATGCTTTGGCCAAACGCGCGCAACTTGACGCGCAACAGCGGGCGCAGGGTCAATA
>WGEI01000310.1 GCA_015492875.1 Anaerolineae bacterium
CCATCCAACAGGCATAAAAATAGGCTCAGGCAACTTGCGCCCGAACCTAGTCGTCCTTTCACTTAGTAGCGGGGGTTTAGGGGTTGCTAATCTTGTAAAATGTTGAAGTCCACCCCGCCCAACTCGGCAATCCCGCGCATCAAATTAACCACTTCGGCCAACTGCACTTTGTTCGCATGTGCCAGCTCAATGACAACACGCTGGGATGGCGCGCCCTGCGGCGTCGCTTCGCCCTCTCCCCCGCTCATGGGCGTGGGCGTAACAGACGGTTCATCCTTTGGCGCATCAGCGAAAACGAAAACATCGCCACGCACCCAACCGCCCGTGCCCGCCACAATTACCGGATACCACGTGCCATCAGGCATCTTTTCGGCATATTCTGGCGCCATAGACACCGCCGAGACCTCCGTCGAAATTGTACCCACAGCACCTGCAGCCGTCGTCGGGCTAGCGCGCACAATAGCATAAGGCGCATCACCTTGCACATACACCGTTTGGAATGCCGCCTGCGGTGGGAACGGCCAATCTTTCACCAGCGCCCCATCTTTCAACCCCTTGAGCATAGTGGCTATCTCTGGGTCAGTCGCATACCCATAGCCGCGCGTATGCCAATCGTTGCCCGGATGCGCCCACGCGAACAAGAGCAAGCCTTCATAGTTATCAGGGTACTGGTCTAGCGCCCATTGCAATTGCAACTGCATACACTGCGCAAACGAACGCTCTGGAAACACATATTCCCAATAGCGCCCCAGCTTATACGGCCCTTGAAAGTGCCCCGTCCGTTGCTCAATGAACTTAATATGCGCCTGTGCCCCGGGGTCACTCATCCTATCCCAGCCGAATTCCGTCAGCACAATGCGCGGCGGCTGTAAGCCCAATTCTTGCGACCGCTTCAAAAAGGCGAAACTGCGGAACAAGTAATAGTTGCCCTCGTCATAATCCTGTGGTGGATTGGGATTGAGCGACCGCTGGCCACTATATACTTCTTCATGGCCAAGCCCGCCCGCGCCCCAATGGAATAACGTGCCTTGAGCATACTCATGCAGCCCCAGCACGGCGACATCTCGATACTCATCGAGGAAACGCAGCAGGCGGTCATACACCCCACTACCTACCTCGCCCACTTCATACACCCCAACGGCGAAATTGGGCAACACAACTCGATACCCACCCTGAATGAGCGTATCTGCTGCCTTCAATACCCAATCAAGAAATGCGCTTTCATTGCCTTTGGCAAATGGCTCATTCAAAATGTATTTCCACAGCACTTTATGCCCGTCCATCAGCGACCGTGCATATTGAACGGGGTCATCCGTTTTCCATTGGCTGCCCTCTTTGGGCGACCAACGGCGGTCAATAGTCTCAATGCCAAAATCAGCTATCTCCAATGCAGCGGCTGTGTTATCCATCACCAACGCCCAGCTAGGGCGCGTATCTTCTGCCAGTTGAATGACCTCTGGATCAGGGTTTAATATATTGAAGAACATTCTCGTTTTTGCGGCCATCGATATGTCCCCTTTTACAGCGAAGCCATAACCAATTATAAGTTATTTCTATTGTACGCCATAAAACCGCAAAACGCCTAACAGTGCGAAGAGCAAACCACCCGCCAAATTCAGCTGTAAATCCAATAAAGCACTCTTAGATACCGCACGCCTGCGGGGAGCAAGTCAACAGCAATAAGCTATTGCGACAAAACTCAACTAATCAGACACCCCGTCACCCGCTTCCGTTTCAATGTCATCTTCAGGCAAATCGAGGATTTCTGCGCCACGTTTTTTATAAGCACGATACGTTTTCAAATTGGTATAAGGTGGAGCATCAAAACCTTCCTGCCGCGCCATACTGCGGGTGCGGTAGTTCATCCAATAGTCATCGAAAATCGCCTCACCTAATTTTGCAAACACCCCCGTACCGTTGAGCAAGCGCTCTAAGAACGTTGTAGAGCCAATGTTTTTTGTATTGCCACTGCCGGGGCGGTCAGACGCAATGCGATATTTCTCATGAAGAAAAAACTGAAAATCCCGGATAACAGAGGGAATATCATCTAAATCAGCAATACGATAAACTCGACGTTCGTCAATATCCTCAACGCGGCTATACACCACACCAAGCACATAATGTGCCGTATAGCGGTTATAGGCAAAGGTGCTGTTTAACGGGCGGTCACGGGTGCGAAAATAGCCGCCAAACGTCCCTAAAGTCATGCCATTCACCCGCACATGGCCGTTTTTATCCCCCCCCGTGCGATACGTTGTTTTAATATCTAAGGCAATACATTCAGCTTCATCATCGCGGGAAATTAAACTGAAGTCAGGATATTGGTTCTGTGCTTGAGCAAGCACCAGTTCATAATTGTGCGTTTCTGCAAACTGTGCCAAAACAGGCAAAATTAATAATTCGAGGACTTTCGATAAAACTTTCGTATCTAACGAGATTGTATAAATTCGTTGGTAAATATCAATAAACCCCTTAACTGTCCAATCGCCATTTTCAGCGGAAACGCGCGCTGTCAAATCATCGAAGCAGCGCATTAACTTCGCACGAAATTCGCCCTGCCCCAACGCAACCTCTCCTTATTAAAGTGCGATTAAAAGTAGCTCAGCGGATTTTCTATGCGCCAAAGCATATTGCTTTTTGTGTGTCACTTCATACACATGCTTTTTATAACGGCTCAGTAAATCCAACAGCGCCTCTCTAGTGGGAATGCCATCATCGCGGTAGGAGACCACAAGGATACTGTTTCGATGCCGCTGAACCAGTTGCTCAAACGCATCGCAAATAGTGGCTGCATTATGCCATGGGGAACTTTGCGGCTTCAAACGGCGATGCTTGCTACCATAATCAATATGCTTGCCCCAATGGTCATACATCATTAGCCCTTCAAGGAAGTGGTAAAAATCACGGTAATCAACCCCAACGCCTTTTTTATTCAAATACGGCGGGTCAATATAAACCAAATCATAGCCAACAGGGGTCACTAGCGCATCGCATTGCAGCACTTCATTGGCATACCCGTTATCAAAAACGGCGGCATTGGCTTCTGTGACAAATTGACGAAAATGCGTCTCAAATGGTGTATCCCATGTGCGCTTATTGCCAAAACTGCGGTTGACATCGGCGGTTCTCATGTACAAGTTGGCACGATGGAACAAGTTATAAGGGCGCTTGATGATACAGGCTTGGAACAGAGCAAAGCGCGCCAGTGCCCGCTTATAGCGGTTATCCAGCATGTGGGTAATGTGATAATTCACGCGGTCTAGCCACGCATTTTCTTCATCCGTAAAATAAATACCCGCGAAATGTTTTTGAATGAAATCGGGATAATCAATATCATCACTAAAGGTTAAAAGTTGGTCAACCTCTTCTTGTGTCAGGGTCACAGTGCTGTTTTCGATTAACGCCCGCCCAATTTCACAGTTAAAAGCCAAAACATCATTATAGGTCACATGCTTGCCCGCATTCTTAAACATATGGCTCACTGCGCCCGTACCACCAAACACATCTAGCACAGTGGTGAATTCCAAATGGCGCACCTGTTCCCATATCCAATTCACCAATTTGCGCTTGCTGCCTTGATAGCGCGTTGTGGGAAAAGGGTAATTAAATGGTCTTACATTGTTGGTCGGAAATAAAGGTAACTGTTGGAGTTGCATCGTGACGCGCTCTCATACATCGTTTTACAAAATGATACATGAATGAGAACAAATTGTCTAATACGCCATACACCCCCAACGCTCGCAACATGCCCACCCGTGGCGAAAACTATCGCGCGGCCATGAGCGTGCTGACCGTCTCCACTTGCACGTTATTTTGGGCTAAAAGCTGGAATAGCGGCTCTATCAGGGCGAAGTCGCTCTCAATCGTCTCATCATTGAATACAAGCCCCAGATATTCATCCGCGCCTGCCATCTGCAACGCCGCCTCCACATCCGCCAATGTCACCGCCGCATCGCCCAAATGCGCTATCTCATAGCCCGCGTTATAAATCTCCACCACCGGATAGCCATTATGCACCGTCTCTACTGGCGTGCTCAGCAAATCATCGCGCGAGGGCGTCTCTCCTGAATCAGTCGCAAAATAGAGCACCCCTGCAGGCCAGTCCGTCTCTTCGTCCGACATCCCCGCCGACGTGATACCCCGTTGCGAAAGCGGCGCCATAAACGCCATCAAGTTATCTATCGTGCCTAAATATGACCCTTCTGTCGCATACCAGCCATCAGTGCGAATAGCGTCGGGCGCGTTGGTATAGCCATCAAAGAACTTGTGCGTTGGCCCATGATGGTGAAGCGCTATCTCATGTCCGTTATTCTCCCAAGCCTGCACCGTCTCCAGTACCCCGCTGCGATAGACATAATCCGCCCATGTCGTCGAGAACTGTAGCGTAACTTTGACGTTATAACGGTCGGCCAGCGCCATGAACTGCTCCAACAGCGGCCACAACGTCCGCACGCGCGGCCCCCGACTGACCTCTAAATGAAAGGCGACGAACGCCCCCTTAGGCCCTTGCCCCCCATCACTGGGGGGAAGAGCCGCCGCGCTCGCATCCAACCGCTGCGCACCGAGTTGACCAGTGCCCGCGTTGTCATGGCGATAGCGCGGCCAAATCGCATTACCATAGCCCTGCACGCCGCTATTCTCGATGATGTTCAGCGCGCCATCTTCTTGCAAGACGTAAATCACGCCGTTATGGATGACCGGACTGGCCAATACCCGCGCCGTAGAGGCCAGCGTATAATCGCGCACGGGCGCGCCGTCCAACGTCAATATCTGCAAGCGCCCATCGGTGGCGAAGAGCACATACTGATCATCGGCCAACGTGGGCGAAGAATGGGCAAAACTGCCTGCAACTTCCGCTAGTACCGTCTGCTCACAGTTTGGCGAGAGTTTCACCAGCAGGCCTTTGCGCATAGCCGTATCATCGGGCACAGAAACCGCCGCATAAGCGTTACCCGCCGCGTCGACCGTTGGCGCACTATAGAACCCTGTCGCTTGCGTCTGTGGCGCAAAATCAAAGGCGAAGCGGCACTGCTCTTGCAAATCGAGGTCAAGGCGGTAGATATAGCTCGTCATTTCGTCATCATTGGGACGAACATACTGCACCCATAGCCCTGTGCCATCAGGCACAACCTCGCCACTGACCGAATCCATGTTCGCGCCGGTGAAGGGCAACTCATGGCAAGCCAACTCGCCGGGGTCAAAGCTGGCCAAAATGTTCAGTTCAGCATCGGTCTTAATCACCGAACAGCCGTAGAGATACTCGGTTTCATCGCCTGACTTCTCGCCGACGGTTTGCGCTGCCGAACCCCAATAGAGATACGTGCCGTCATTGGTGGGACTCGTGCCAAACCACGCCCGTAAGCCATTGTCATACCCCAAGCTATACAGAATTTGCCCCCCGCTATCGACCGCCACCATCTTCCCGCAATCGGGATTAATGGGCTGCTGGCAACTCGCCGATGGCCCGTTGATTGTGCCGAGATAGGCCACCCCGTTGAGAAGCGTTGGGCTGCTGTCGGCAGTTGAGCCGAGTTCGACGCGCATACGCTCGGTCATATCGGGCGCATCGAAGACGATTAAATTGCCGCCAAAGGTCACCGTCCAATAGACCGCGCCGTTAGCCACATCGTAGGCCAACACCGCCTCGCCCTTTGCCCCCTCATAGAGGTTGTAGAGTTGGCCATCGGTCAAATTGTAACCAAACAGCACCTTATCTAACGGCGCACCATCTATCCCACACTCACGACGCGTGTGCGATGGATAGACCAACCAATCGCCCACAATAATCGGCGTCGCGGTGACATTCATGCAGTCGTTAGTGGGAATTTGCACGAAGCGCACATCGCCATTTTGGCCATAGCTAGCCTCGCTTGTTGGGGTGAAATCTTGTTGCGCTTGAGCAGCACTCAATAAGAAGAAAAGCACCAAAGTAAAGAGTAAACGTCGCATGATAACCTCCCTTTTGCGTTTAACTGTCCCCGTCACATCCCCGTTTATAATAACTTCTCCACAATCACCACATCGCGCCAGACGCCGTCTAATTGGCCATGCCGCTCATATATCCCCACTTCGCGGAAGCCCAGACGGCGGCAAAGCGCGCGTGATGCCGCATTCTCTACAAAAATGCGCGAGACCAACTTCCAATAGCCTTGTTGGGCACAGGCCGCCATGAACGTTTCCATCACCTTGCGCCCCAGCCCATGCCCCTGAAATGCCTCGCGCACATACACCGAAAACTCGGCGACGCCACGATAGCACTCGCGCGGGCGATACTCCGACGCCGCTGCCCACGCCACAACCTCTCCAGCCACTTCTGCCACATAAAAGGGGAAGCGCACTTGTGCTAACCATGTTTCTATATCGGTGGCTGTTCGGAGGCGCGTCTCGAAGGTGGCGATGCGGCGGATGATACCCTCGTTGTAAATCTCGGCGATAGCCGCCGCGTCAGTAGTAGTAGCCGGGCGCACAATACACTCGTCCATGTCGTACCCTCCCCTTCCAGCATACCACCACTCCCCCACCCTGAGGATTAAGCTTTTGCCCACGAATAAAAAATCCCCTGTTAGGGGGATGCCACTTAAAGGAACTGGTTTATTCACCGTGCTCTTCACGCCACCGCCGCACCGCCTCCAATGCCTCCCGCGTGCCAATTTGTTGCAAAGCCCAAGCAGCACGGCTGTGCACGTCCCAGTCTTCATCATGCAGAGCATCGATGAGCGCAGGCGCAGCGCGGGGGTCGCCGATTTGTCCTAAGGCGTCGGCGGCACTGCTGCGTACCCAATCATTTTCATCATGCAGGGCATCGATGAGCGGGTCAACGGCGCGGGCATCGCCTATTTGTCCTAAGGCGTCGGCGGCACTGCTGCGCACCCAAAAGCCCTCATTGCGCAGGGCATCGATGAGCGGGGCAACAGCGCGGGCATCCCCCAATTTCCCTAAGGCGGCAGCAGCACTACTG